>DASPMT010000079.1:0-11828 GCA_035626935.1 Phycisphaerales bacterium
TGTGAACGACCCGGTGCCGGTGCGTGTCACGGTGGCGCGCACGGGCGCACGGGTGCCCGGGCCTGCGACTGTGAAGTTGGTCGAGCGGGACGGCGGCGAGGTGCTGGATGAAACCACGGTCGAATGGACCCAGGGGGAGACGAGCAAGAGCGTCACCTTGACCGGGCGGGCGGCCGCGGGGGGAGAACGGGCGGCCTGGGAAGTCCGCGTCGAGCCGGAGCGCGACGGCGCCAAAGACCTGATCGACGGGAACAACAGGACGGACGTTGGTTTCTCGCTGGTCGACCGGCCGCTGCGCCTGCTGTACGTTGACGGGTACCCGCGGTGGGAGTACAGGTTCCTCAAGAACATCTTCTCTCGCGACGAGTCGGTACGGTTCAGCTCGCTGCTGCTGTCGGCGGGGCGCAAGTACCTGCAGGAAGGGAGCGAAGAGATCGACTCGCTCCCCGATTCGTCGGACGGCTGGGACGCGTTCGACGTGATCATGATCGGCGACGTACAGCCCGGCGTGCTGAGCGCACAGCAGCTCGAGCAGTTGCGCAACCGCGTCGCGGTGGGCGGCGCAGGGCTGCTGTGGGTGGCGGGCCCCTCCGCCGTGCCCGGCGCATACCGCAGCACGCCGCTGGCCGACCTGCTGCCCGTCGTCGTTGGCGGCGGTGTCGGCGAGGCCGTCGCCGTATGGGACCGTGACGTTGTACTGAAGCAGGCCCCGCTCGCCGAGGGGCTGGGAGTCCTCCGTCTCGCCGACCGCCAGAGCGACGGCGGATTCTGGCCCGCGCAGGTTTCAGATGTTGCGGCAGGATGGTCCAGGCTTCGCTGGATGCAGCGGCTGGAGCCGGGAATGCTCAAGCCCGCGGCGGAAGCGCTGGCGATGGCCGCTCCCGTCGATGGGGTGGGCACGCCGACGCCCGCGGTGGTGACGATGCGGTTCGGAGCGGGGCGGATCGTCTACATCGCCACCGACGAAGTCTGGCGGTACCGGTACGGTCGTGGGGAGGATCTCCCGGAACGTTTCTACATGCAGCTCATCCGTCTCCTAGGCCGGGAGTCGGTGGCGCGCGCGGGCAAGTCGGCCTTGCTGACGCTTACCCCACGTGAGGCCGAGGTCGGCGCCGCTGTTCGAGTCGGGGTGGAACTGATCGACCAGGCTCTCCTGGACGCAAAGCCAACCGGCTTGACGGTGCGGCTGACCAAAGGGGGCGCCACCGGAACGGGGGGAGCCGAACGAGCGGACGTCCTGCTGAAGCCGACCGGCGATGCAGGGGGCGGACGTGCCCGCGCCTATGTCGGGACGTGGGTGCCACCGTCAGCAGGCCCTTGGTCGGCCGTAGTAACCGACGCCCTGCTGGAGGGCAAGGGCGTTTCGGCGGCTGTCGAAGTGGCGCTTCCCGACGACGAGCTCCGGCGCCCGGAGGCCGACCACGGGCTACTGACGTCGCTGGCGCAGGAGACCGGCGGAACAGTCCTGAGCGAAGGGACGATCGACCGGCTTGCGAGCGTGCTGCCCAGACGTGAGGTTCGGACCATGAGCATCGCCCGTCAGGAAACCCTCTGGGACCGACCGGGCGTCTTGGCGGTGCTGATCGCGTTGCTAGCAGCTGAATGGGTGCTCCGAAGGGTCATCCGGCTGATCTGATCCGTGGCCGTCGCGCAGAACCGCGGTCGTGGGACCCCGGTCCAAGGGATGAAGTAGAGGCCTCCGCCCCGGAGTGAAGTGGAATTCGACGAGTCGGTCCGAACCCGGCGGGCGTAAGCCGATACATTGGGGAGGGTCGGCGTCCTGATTGGAACCCGGTTTTCATGGTCGGCGCATCTTGGTAAGGCAGGAGCGGTGATGGACCAGCAGGTAAAGGTCGACGAACGGGCGCGGCGCGACGAGGCGTTCGCTCGTCTGGTATCGCTGCGCAGGCTCATCAGAACCATGCTCGTGCTCGACAAGGTCGGGTGGCTGGTCGCCGGCGTGATCGCCGCCGCGCTGGTCGTCGGCGCCATCGACTTTGGGGTGCGGCTCCCGGCCGCCGTTCGTACCGGCTTGCTGGTGGCGGGCATCGCGGCGGCGGCGTGGTATTGGATGACGCGGGTGCGTCCCGCGGCCCGGTTCCGCCCTGGGCTTGAGGAGTTGGCGCTCCGGGTCGAGCGCAGTCGCGGGGTCGACGGCGTTGCGGGTGTGTTGGCGTCGGGGGTTGGATTGGTCGGGGACGAGTCGGGCTCCGCTGTTGTTGAGAGAGCCAAAGCGGCGCTCGGCCGCGTCCCGGTGTCGCGCGTGCTGAACTGGCGTCGCCCCGCCGCCGCGGGCCTGACGGCCATGGTTGCCGGCGGCGCCGTCGCGGCGATGCTGGCGTACGCCCCGCTGACAACCCTGATGGGTGCGCGGCGTGTTCTCACCCCGTGGTCGGGCGCTCAGTGGCCCAAGCGGACCGGTGTGCGCGACATTACGGGCGTGACGGTGCACCCGCTCGGGAGCGCTCTCTCGCTCCGCGCCGCGCTGGTCAAAGGTGACCCGGCCAAGGGAGCGCGAGTGACGGTGCGTTACCGCGTCGGCGGCGGAGAGACTCGTGAGCAGGCTCTTTCGGCGCAGGGGCGCGACGTCACGCTCCCCCTGGAAGCCATCGGCGAAGGGGAGTCGGGACCGGTGAGGGGAGCTCTGCTCGAGACGCTGCTGGAGCCCGGTGCGCTGGCGGCTGGTACGCAGGACGGCACTGCGGAGGGCGAGCTTGAGTACTGGTTCGTGTCGGCCGACGATCGGACGGAGACCGCGAAGATCCGCCTCGTTCCACCGCCGGCGGTGCTGGGGGCGGAAGTGCGGATCACGCCCCCCGAATACGTCGGCGAGAAGGATCAGCGGGTGCTGGAAGCCGGCCCGGGCACGGATCAGCGTGCGACGGTCACGGGCGTGCTCGCCGGGTCGCGGGTCGAGCTCACGCTGCGCCTGAACAAGCCCGTGCGCGGGATGGCGGGCGAAGCTGACCGCGTTCCGTGGCTGCGCAGCACGCTGGGCGAGCACGGCGCCGCGTTGGCGGGCGAGAGCGATACGACCCTCTCGCTGGAGCCGACGGTGTGGCGCATCGGCTGGACAGTGCGGTCGACCGTGCGGTTGACGCCTCACCCGGTGGACCTCGACGGTGTCGAACCATCCGTCGAATCGGTCTATCGCGTTGAGGTGCGGGAGGACCGGCCGCCCGAAGCCGTTGTCGTCCAGCCTGCGCAGGATGTGGAAGTGCTCGCGACAGCCGTGGTGCCGGTCTCCGGCGAGGGGCGCGACGACGTCGGCGTGAAGTGGGCGGCGCTCGAGTACGTCATCGCATCGCCCAAGGCCGGCTCGGCCAGCAGCGAGGTGGAAGCCGCTCCGGGCGATCCTGTGGTGCTCGCTCGCGCCGAGGGAGCGGGGCGTTCGGCCTCTGTGGGCGGGCAGCTTGAGCTGGGGAACCTCAAGGTGAGCGCGGGCCAGGAGGTGTGGGTGACAGCGGTTGCGGCGGACGCGTACTCGGTCGACGGCCGCACGCACGAGCCCGCGCGTTCGGCGGTGCGAAGAGTGCGGGTGATCTCGCCGGAGAAGATGATCGAGCAGGTCTGGAACGAACTAGGGGGCGTGCGCCGTGCCGCAGTAAAGGCCACCGAGCAGCAGGACGCACTAACAGAGCGGACGAGAAAGGGCGCCGACGGGCTCGCCCGTCCGCAGGAGGACCTCACCGAAGCGATCGCACGCATGAGCAAGACCGCGGCCGAGCTCAGCAAGCGCGCCCGCGACAACGGGCTCGTCGACGAGGACCTCGAGGCTGTGCTCTCTCAGGCGAGGTCTCTTGCCGAGCAGGCGAAGGAGGCGTCCACGGAGGCAGCGGAAGCGGCCCGCGAGTCGGACGAGGCAAAGGCCAGGGGCGATGCGCGGGCGCGCAAGTCGGCGCAGGACCGCAGCGCGGCGGCGCAGGACAAAGCCGCGCGGGCGCTCGAGCAGCTGGCCGAATCGCTCGACCGCGGGCAGGACGCCTGGTCCACGACGCGCGCCGTGCAGCGGCTGATCGACGAGCAGGCGGCGCTGCGGCAGCAGACGGGTGAGCTTGGTGAGAAAACGGTCGGCAAGAGCGAGGAGGAGCTGACGAGCGCAGAGCGGCAGAAGATCGCGGAGCTCGCGGAGAAGCAGGAGCAGCTCGCACGCCGAACCGATGACCAGCTCAAGAAGCTGCGGGAACGCGCGCAGCAGATGAAGCAGACCGACCCCGCCGGCGCACAGGCGATGGAGGACGCGGCGCGGAAGGGCCAGCAGTCGGGCGCCAGCGAGCAGATGCAGCAGGCGGCGCAGCAGATCCAGCGCAACCAGCAGCAGACCGCGGGCCAGCAGCAGCAGCAGGCGCAGAAGGGGCTGGAGCAGGTGCTCGACCAACTCAAGCAGAACGCCAAGAGCCGCGACGCCACGCTGCGCCGACAGATGGCGAGCCTGATCGAGACGCTCAACCGGCTGATCGCGGTGCAGGAGCGCGAGCTCGCCCGTGCAACGACGGCGGCCGCCGCGGGCGCGGTCGATGCGCCGTACAAGGGGCTCGACGACCCGATGGTCAAGCTGCACACACAGACGCTCGGCGCCGTCGGACAGGCGCGCGAGGCGGGCAAGGAGGCTCGCCACGCCGTCACGCTGCTGACCGACGCGGCCGAGGCGCAGCAGCTCGCCGTGGTCGCGTTGCGGGCGTCGCCCGTTGACGGGCCCGTCGTAGTAGAGAAGGAACGCGAGAGCCTCGAAAAACTCACCGCCGCCCGGGACGAAGCCCAGCAGCAGCAGGACCAGGCCGCCAAGCGCGACCAGGACCGCAAACGCGCGGAGCTGAAGCAGAAGTACCAGGCGATGCTCACCGAGCAGGGGGCCGTGCGGGCCGAAGGCGCCGACCTGATTGGCAAGGAACTCGACCGCCGTGCCCGGTCGCGGGCGCGCGGGTTGGCCGACCGCGAGGAATCGATCGCCGATCAGGCGAGCCTGCTGATGAAGGAGACAAAGGAGCTTCAGGGGGCCGACTTGTTCGTGCTGGCACACGACCGGGTCGATGCGCTCTCGCGCGGGGCCGCTGAAGGCCTCCGCGAAGAGACCATCGGTGAGACCGTGACGCTCAAGCAGCGCGGCGTCGAGCGCGTGCTGCGGCAGATTATCGAAGCGCTCGACGACAGCAAGAGCGACGAAGAGGACTTCCGCGAGCCCGAATCGGGCAGCGGCGGCGGACAGCAGGGAGGCGCCGGCCAGGACCCGCCGCTTGTCCCACCGGCCGCGGAGGTAAAGCTGCTGAAGCTGATGCAGCAGGAAGCCCTCGGGCTGACGCGCGAGGCGGACGAAGCCCAAAGCGCCGGGGCCGCGGCCGAAGCCCAGAAGCTGCAGCGGGCGCTGGCCGAGCGCGGTGCGCTCCTCCTGAAGAAGATGCAGAACCCCGGAGGTGGCCAATGAGGACGACCTTTCTGAGCCTTGCCGCGTGCGTCTGCGCGGCCGCGGCGCTCGGACAGCCTCCGGCACAGACCCCGCCGGCCGCTCCCCCATCGCCTCCCGCTTCTCCGCGTCCGGCGCCGCCCGGTACCTCGCAGCCCCTCGCTGCGCCCGCCAAGACTGAACCCCCTCCCACTCTGCCCTCCCTGGACGAAGCGCTCGGGCTGGCCAAGCCCGGCGAGAAGCCTGAAGGAAAAAAACCGAACGCCAAGCCGCCGGGGATCACCGACGATCTTCAGAAAGCGCTGAGCGGCGAGAAGCCGGGCGATGAGCTGCAGCGCGCCGTCGCGTTGATGGAGCAATCGGCAGGCCGTCTGGAGAAGGCAAAGGACACGTCGCTGGAGACTCAGCGTGTGCAGGAAGAGACCGTCCGGCTGCTGGATGCGCTCATCAAGAAGAGCAGCCAGAAGCAGAACCCCAGGAGCAACCAGCAGAAACCGCAAGACCAGCAGCAGAACCAGCAGCAGCAGCCCAACCAGTCGCAGCAGAGCCAGGCACAGCAACGCCCGCAGGACACCCCGGATCCCAACGACACGGCCGACCGGGGGGGCAACCCCAACGCGCAGCTGCGCCCGGGGATTGAGGCGGCGCGCGCGGCGTGGGGCAACCTCCCCCAGCGCGTGCGTCAACTGCTGATGCAAGGATCCGGCGACCAGTTCAGCAAGGAGTACCAGCGCTTGACCGAGGAGTACTACAAGCGCCTCGGCGAGCAGGGGAACTGACATGAGCGCCGGTGGACCCATCGTGTGCGGATTCCTGGCGCTGCTGGCGTCGCAGCCCGATAACGCCCGCCTTGCACAACCGCCGGACGGACCGGTGACGGGACTTTCCAGCCCGCGCGACGCCGCGCGTCAACCCGCCGGCAACCCCGGAGCGGAGAACGCGGCGCTCGCCGACGAGATGACGCCGGAGCTGACGGCGGCGATCGACAAGGGGCTTGCCGCCTTGGCGTCGATGCAGAACGACGACGGCTCGTTCGGCACCGGACGCTTCAGCAAGAACGTCGCCGTAACGAGCCTGGCGTGCCTGGCCCTGATGGGGGACGGCAACCTTCCCGGCCGCGGCAAGTACGGAAGTCACGTCGACAAAGGTCTCCGCTACGTGCTGAGCTGCTGCAGCGAGACCGGGCTGATCGCCGGCGACAGCATCAACGGCCCGATGTACGGGCACGGGTTCGCGACGCTCTTTCTAGGCGAGGTCTACGGCATGACCGCCGGCGGTGGCGACACGGCGCTAGCCGACCGCGTACACGATGCCCTGGTCCGGGCCTGTCGTCTAATCGAACGCACGCAGAACGAGGAAGGGGGCTGGCGCTACAACCCGGTCCCGTTCGATGCCGACGTGTCGGTGACAATCTGCCAGATCATGGGCCTCCGAAGCGCCCGCAACGCCGGGCTCGAGGTCCCCAAAGCGACGATCGACAAAGCGGTCCAGTACGTCCGCGACTGCCAGCTCCCCGACGGAGGGTTCAAGTACCAGAAAGACTCCGGCGTGAGCGCTTGGCCCCGCAGCGCCGCGGGCGTCGCCAGCCTGTACTACGCCGGCGTCTACGACGACCCGGCGACACGCCGCGGCATCTCCTACCTCATGAAGGCCGCGATGCCCGGGTCCGCTCAGCGGACCGAGGCCCACTACTTCTACGGGATGTACTACACCGCCCAGAGCATGTACCTGTCGGGAGGCAAACCGTGGGCCGAGTGGTGGCCGGCGGCGCGGACCGAACTCCTTCAGCGGCAGGCCGGCGGCGGCGAGTGGAACGACAGCGGCGTCGGGAGCGCCTATGGCACCTCGATGGCGCTTATCGTGCTGCAGATGCCCAAGCGGTACCTGCCGATCTTCCAGAAATGAGCGTCAGGCCGCCTTGGCGGCCAGTGAGCCTTGCGCGAACGCGAGCAGGTGGCCCGCGATGCCGCTCAGGGGCGCAACGAGCTGGGCGCCGCCGAGCTTGACGGCCTCTTTAGGCATGCCGTAGACGACGCAGGAGGCTTCGTCCTGGGCGACGGTCACCGCTCCGGCCTTGCGCATCGAGAGCAGGCCAGCCGCGCCGTCGTTGCCCATGCCGGTCATGATGGCCCCGAAGGCGTTTTTGCCGGCGACGCGAGCGACTGACTCAAAGAGGACGTCAACGCTCGGCTTGTGGCGGTTGACGCGGGGGCCGTCGACGACGCGGACGATATAGCGAGCGCCGTCGCGGTCGAGCTTGAGGTGGTGAGCGCCCGGCGCTAGCAGGGCGCGCCCGGGGACCACCCAATCGCGGTCTTTGGCCTCCTTGACCTCGACTTGGCAGAGCGAGTTGAGGCGCTGGGCGAACGCGGCGGTGAAGCCCTCGGGCATGTGCTGGGTCATCACGATGCCGGGGGACTGCTTCGGCAGCGCCTGGAGCACCGCGCGCAGGGCCTCGGTGCCGCCGGTGGAGGCGCCCAGCGCAACGATCTTGTGGGTCGTTTCCGCCAGCGCGACCGAGCGTTCCGCCTGCGGACCGGCGGCGACGGGCTGCTCGATGCGCTTGAGCTTGACGCGCGTTGCGCCACGGATGGTCTCCGCCAGGCGGGCAGCCACGTCGCCGATGGAGTAGCTCTCGTTGGGTTTGGCGACGACGTCGATCGCGCCGGCCTCAAGGCAGGCGATGGCCATCTCGCGCCCCTTGGCGGCGAGGGAGCTCACCACGATCACGGGGATCGGGTAGTACTTCATCAGCTTGCGCAGGAACGTCAGGCCGTCCATGCGGGGCATCTCGATGTCGAGCGTCACCACATCCGGCTTGTGCTGCAGGATCATGTCGCGGGCAACGAACGGGTCGGGCGCGGTGCCGACGACCCTGATGCCCGGCTGGCGTGACAGCTCGCGCGCGAGCACCTGGCGCACGATGGATGAGTCGTCGACGATGAGGACGCTGACCTGCGGGTCCATGGGAGCCTCCGTTGATTACGCGGCCTGAGCGGCGCTGCTCTGAACCCACAGCGCCCTCAGCACGCCGCCGTCGGCGGCGACCGTGCACTCTGCCGCGGCGCTGGCCGGCACCTGGTCGGCAGCCACGAGTTCGGGCAGGCCCAGCGAGTACTCGCACACGTCGCCCGACATGGCGAGGATGACCGAGCCGCCGACGATGTTGGCCATCTCGCGCAGGGCGTCGCTGCCTTGGGTGTCGACGTTGACGTCGGCCGTCTCGACGCCGAGCAGGCTGGCGGCCAGCTCACGCAGGAACTGGTCGGTCGCGCTGAGGAAGAGGACGCCCTCGCTCGGCCCCCGGTACCTGATGCGTGCCGAGCGCATCGGCTCTGTGCGATCGAGTTCCTCTGTGACCGGCTCGGCCAGGACCATGGCGGTCCGTTCGAGCATGCTGATGGTCATCTCCGCCAGGTTTGACGCGGTGATCGTGTTCACTTTTTGACTCCCAGGATCTTCGGGATGAGCCGGTGCAGGTCCTCGGGCTCGAAGGGTTTACGGAGCACCTCGACGACGCCGAGATCTCGCATGCGTTGGAGCCGGTCTCGGTTGCCTTCAGTTGAGACGACGACGACGGCGACGTCGTTGAGGTCGGGGTTCTTGCGGAGCTCGCCCGCGAACTGCTCGCCGTCCATCACGGGCATGTTGAGGTCGAGCAGCACAAGGTCGATCCAGACGGTCTCCAGCACGTCGAGGGCCTCGCGGCCGTTGCCGGCCTCGTGGATGCGGTCGTCCTCGATCCCAGACAGGCGGACAACCTTGCGGATCGCCATCCTCAGGATGGGAGAGTCATCGACGATCAGGACGTTGCAGTTCATGCCGCGGCTCCTTGCTTTGTGGCTTGCTCCAGGGGGGTTTCCGCTTCGCGGAGCCGTTCCCAGACCAGGGTGATTTCGCGCTCGGCGGCCCTGCGGTCGAGCCGGAGCGACTCTCGAACGTGCGTCGCCAGGCCGTACTCCATGCCCTCGTCGCCGACACCGAGCCCTGCCCAGCGGCAGATCGAGTCAGCCGCGTGCACAACGTCGAATAGCGAGTCGTGGCCCGGGCCGGGGGGGACGGGCCGGTGGTGCGTCTCGATCGCATCGGCGATACGCCGTGGAAGGTTCCACTGGCATGCCAAGGCAGCGCCGACCTGCGCGTGGTCAAACCCAAGCGCGGCGCGCTCGGCGTCGGTGAACGAGCCGCCGCGGGCGAGGTGAGGCGAGATCATGGCCGCGTACGCGTCGCCGTAGGTTGCGTTGACAGCAAGCTTGCCGATGTCGCGCAGCAACCCACAGACGAACGCCAGCGGGACGGCCTCGGGCGCATGACGGCGTGCGAACTCTTCGGCGGCAATCGCACCGCCCAGCGCGCTGCGCCACATGTCGCCGCGGCGGAGGCCGAAGGCGGCGTTCTCGCCGCCGGTAATGCCCGACACGTGCTGCTGGAGCAGCGTCTTGCGAAGGAGGTCGCGCCCCAGGCGTGGCAAGGCCGTGCGCAGGTCAAAGTACCTGCCGGGGGCACCGAAGACAGCGGAGTTGGCCAGGCGGAGCACCGTTCCCGTGAGGGCCTCGTCCTGACGGATGACGCGTTCGATCGCGCTCCACTCGCTCCTGGGTTCGAAGAGGAGGGGAAGGGCGCGAGCGAGCGCGACGGGCATGGCCGGCAGCTTGTCAATGACGAGTACGTCGCTCAGGCGGGCCATAGCGTGCGCTCCTCGTTCTTGTTCTTGACGGTGACCCCGCCGTCGGACATCCGGAGGGTCATGGTGCGGCTGTGGGTGCCGCCGGTATCCTCGGCGGCGAGCAGGACGCTGTTCTTCCAGAAAAGCTTGCGGAGCATCGTCCGGTTGCGAGAGCCGATCTTGAAGTGGCCCTCGTCGGCCAGGATCTCGGCGCCGCCGGCGGCGCAGACGATCAGCCGTTCCTTCTTGGCGCCGAGCTCGTAGGCACGCGTGAACAGGAGCGGCACACCCGAATCGGCGAACATGCAGGGGGCTTTCACGGCCTTGGTCGGGTTGAGCGTCGACTGCGGCAGCATGAAGTGCAGCATTCCCCCTACCCGGGCGACGGGATCAAAGATGGTCACGCCGATGCACGACCCCAGCGCGTACGTGATCAGCGTCGCTTCGGGGTCGGCCGTCAAGGCGGCGTCGGCGATGCCGACGGTGATCCGTCCGGGGGTGACGAGGGGCATCGGTGTTGGGCTCAGTACCGTCACTTCATCGTCTCCACGTTACTTCACGTACAGCGAGGGCATGGCGGAGCGCAGTCCGACGTTCATTCCGGCAAGGGTCTCGGCGCTGCCGACGGCGAAGATGCCGCCGGGGCGGAGCAGCTGCGCGAAGCGCTTGACGAGCCGCTCGCGCGTAGCGGCGTCGAAGTAGATCATCACGTTCCGGCAGAAGATGACGTCGAACGGCCCGTTCATGGGCCACTTCTCCATCAGGTTTAACTGACCGACCTTCACCATCGCGCGCAGGTGGGGCTTGACGGTCCAGCTGTCGCCCGCGCCCGCCCTGTCGAAGTGCCGTGCGAGCACGTCTGCCGGAAGGGCCTTGATCGTGTCCTGCGTGTAGGTCGCGGCGCGGGCCTCGCGCACGGCGTAGTTCGAGAGGTCGGTGGCCAGGATCTGAACGTCCCAACCGCTGAGGTCCTTCATGCTTTCGTGCGCAACCATGGCGAGCGTGTACGGCTCGCAACCGGTGGAGCAGCCGGCGCTCCAGATGCGGAGCTTGCGCGCCGGGAGGGTGATGTTGCCGCGTGCGATCGAGGTGAAGAGCTCGCGTTCGAGGTAGTCGAAGTGGGCGCGGTCGCGGAAGAAGCTCGTCACGTTCGTGGAGAGCAGGTCGAAGAAGACGAGCATGTCCTTCTCGTCTGCCCCGTGCTCGAGGTGGCGCAGGTAGTCGGCAACGTCCGTGAACGGCGACTTCCGGAGGAACGCGCTGAGGCGGCTGGTGACCAGCTGCACCTTGCTCGCGGTGAGCGAAAGACCCCAGCGGGCGCGGGCGATCGCCGCGATGCGTTCAAACTGCTGCGGTGTCAGGGTGTCAACGGCGAGCATTCGCGGTCCTTGTTCCTTCGAGGCGGCTGGGTCGACATCAACGGGCTTTGAACAATGGGAGTCCCGGGTTTCACCCGGGACCCGCGGAGCGCTCCGTGCTTAAAACGAAGCAAGAGCCTCGTCGTTCTCCATGGGGATTACCTGTGCGGCGCTTTGCGTCGTACCCGCGCTGTGGCCTACGACAGCCCTTTGGCCCTTGGCCGACTTCCCGTCGGGCTGGCGGGGCACCGTGACTCTGTGCCTGGCCGCGGGTGCGACCGGGTGGGCGTTGTGCGAGTCAGTACTGACCTTGAACTGGGCGACCAGCTCGTTGAGCGAGGCCACCTGCGAGGAGAGCTCCTCGGCCGAGGAGGCCATCTCCTCGCTGTTGCCCGCGTTCTGC
>DASPMT010000080.1:0-3343 GCA_035626935.1 Phycisphaerales bacterium
CCTGTGCAGCGGCCGCCGAAGGGGTCGCCGACCGGATCGACCGTGTGAAAACAGTGGGGGAGAAGCTGTTTTCCGAGTGGCAGGAGGAAGTTGATGGCATGAACGACGCGGCGCTCAAAAGGGCCAACGACCAGCAGATGCGGGCCACGCGCGTGCAGTACGATCGGCTCATCACCGCAATGAGCGCCGCCGAGTCCAAGATGGCGCCGGTGCTCACCGCGTTCAAGGACCGCGTGACCTTTCTGAAAGGCGCTCTGAACGCGCAGGCGATCGCGAGCCTGAACGCGACGTTCGGCCAGGTGCAGAGCGACGTCAACCGCCTGATCGCGGAGATGAACGCGTCGATAGCGGAAGCGGACGAGTTCATCAGGCAGTTGAAACCGGCCGAGTGACGTGCGCCGAACCTGTACTCCACGGTTTATTGCATTCAGAAACTGCTTACACCCCCTCGATTGAGGCGGTGCAAACCGGAACCGCGCAGGGGCCTTTTCGTATCGGTGTGCGCTGACGCGCTCGCGTCAGCAGAGTCCCCGCTGGGGAGAGCCCGCGAGACACGAACACGGGCCGGAGAGTGGAGTGCAGCCCGCCGCAACCCCTGTGTGTGGCGCTGGCCGGAGGGTGGTGGTGCGCGCCGGTTGAGGAGCCCGTGCGCCCTTACCCACCGAGGCCATGCCACGCGCGGGGGGCGGGCTTTTTTGGGGGGAGAGGCCCTTGCGGACGGGTTCGGCGTTGCGTTTCCCGCCGCGGCGCGTATCTTGTGTGCGTGAACCAACGAGCGATGTGCGTGCTGCTGGCGGGAGTGGGGGGGATGGCCGTGCTTACCGGCGCGCCGGCGGCCCGCGCCGACGTGACGATCACCTACCGCAACAACCTGGAGCTTCCGGCCACCGCCACCGATCAATTCGGTGTCTCTTTCGCGTTGGCGGGTCTGAGCGGCCTGACCGCGCTGCCCGATGGCCGGTTCGCGGCGGTGATGGACAACAGCAACAAGCTCGTCTTCTTCCGCCCGGCGTTCAACGCCGAAGGCGGGCTCGCGTCGGTGACGCAGGTGACGGGGCTCACGCTGTCGCAGTCGCGCGACTTTGAGGACATCGCGTACGTCCCGAACACCAACTCCGCGGTGCTCAGCGACGAGGGGACCGCCGGGCCGCTCTCGATCGTCGACCTCGCGACGGGCGCGATCACCGCCGGCCCCGCGGTGCCGGCGGTCTACGGGAACGTCCGGATCAACTTCGGGCTCGAGTCTGTCACCGTCAGCCCCGACGGACTGAAGCTCTACACCTGCAACGAAGAGGCGCTCACGCCCGACGGCCCGCTCTCGACGTCGTCCGCCGGCACGCGCGTGCGGCTGCAGCGGTACGCGCGGTCGTCGGGCGCCGGCACCGGGGGGTTTGTCCCCTCTGGGCAGTGGTGCTACGTGACGCAGCCGATGCACGGCCCGGCGATCACCGGCGCACGCAGCGGCGTCAGCGGGCTGCTGGCGCTCCCGGGAGACGAACTGCTCGTGCTCGAGCGTTCCTTCGCGGGTTCGCCGGCCGGGGTGTTCCTCACCCGGATCTATTCAGTGTCGTTGAACGGAGCGACCGACGTCAGCGCGGCGCCGGCGCTCCCCGTGCCGGGCATGGCGGTGTGCGGCAAGGCTCCGCAGTACGCAAACTACCTTTACAATGTGGAAGGGCTGGCGCTGGGGCCCGTCGTTCCGTCGGTCGATGGCTCGCCCCTGGGCAGGCGCGTGCTGCTCCTGATCACCGATGACGGAGACCCGTTCAGCACCGACCGGCTCCATTCGCTGGTGGTTGACGGTCTGGTCACCACATGCACCTCGGCCGATCTCGGCCGCCAAGGGGGCGTGCCCGGCGCCGACGGAGACCTGGACAACAACGACTTCATCGTGTTTATCGACTACTTCTTCCAGCACAACCCCGCGGCCGATATGGGGCGGCAGGGGGGCGTGTCGCCCGGCGACGCCGCGTTCGACAACAACGACTTTGTGGTCTTCATCGACCGGTTCTTCGGCGGCGGGTGCTGAGCCATTCTGTTGTCTCGGTCCGGGTGCCGGATTCGGTGGCGTCCCCGCGATTCAGCGGTAAACTGGAGAACTCAAGTGAACGCCGCGGCCCCGGCCGCGCTCACTTGAGGTCTGCAGCGCGACGGTCTCGTTCCTCAGGAGTCGCCGATGTCACCGCTGACGGCTTGCCGGTTAATGGTCCTGTCGCTAGGCCTTGCAGCCGCCGGTGCGCCCGTCCTGGCTGACCCGCCTCCCGCCGTCGCGGGCGTTCCGGCGCTGTTCAGCGTCACCGAGGCGACGGTGCAGTCGCTGGCGACGCCGGCCCAGTCGGGTCCGTTCGCGGTGCAGGTCTTCGCGGGCGGCGCGGTGGTGGACGTTCTGCTCCAGCCGGTGTCGGTGCGGTCACCGACCTTTAAGGTGTTCGTCGACGACGGGTCGGGGCTGCACGAGACGCCGGCCGCTCCGGAGATGAACTTCACGGGCTCCGCGGTGGGGCGCCCGGGCTCGCTGGCGCGGCTGTCGGTGGTCAACGGGTCTTGGCGCGGCGCGATCGACCTGGGCGACGGCGGTCCGCTCTGGTGGGTGCAGCCGTTGAGCGACGCCCAGCCCGGTGCGCCCGCAGGCCAGCACGCCGTCTTCGCAGGTGACGCGCTCCTTGCGGGCGAGCACGGCTGCCCCGGCGGAGTGGAAACGGGCCTGACGCCGGTGGGGGGCCCCAAGGGCGGGGGGCCGGCGTGCATCCGGGCGACGGAGATCGCCTTCGACGCCGACGTGCTCTTCTACCAGCAGAACGGCTCGAGCGTCGCGGCGACCAACGCCGACATCGACAGCATCGTCAACTCGATGAACCTGATCTACGGACGGGACGCGACGACCACGTTCATCGTTACTGCCCACATCGTGCGCACATCTCCCGGCCTGTACACGAGCAACGTGCCGCAGACGCTGCTGAACCAGATGGCCACGGAGTGGCAGAACAACCAGATGGCGGTCGTGCGGGACATCGCCCATCTGATGACCGGCCAGCCGACGGGGTCGACCATCGGGCTGGCGTTCAACGGCGCCGTCTGCAGCGCGCAGTTCGGCTACGGCTTCAGCCAGTCGCGGTACACCAGCAACTTCGCCAACCGCGTGTCGTTGACATGCCACGAGGTCGGGCACAACTTCAGCGCAAGCCACTGCGACGCGGACCCAGACTGCGCCATCATGTGCTCCATCAACGGCGGCTGCGCCCACAACGTGAGCGGCTTCAGCCAGCGGTCGATCAACGAGATCCGTTCGTACGCGACGGCATCGGCGTGCCTGGCCAACGCCGCCGGGATCGCTCCGGCGGTC
>DASPMT010000081.1:0-2421 GCA_035626935.1 Phycisphaerales bacterium
CCGCATCAGCGCCATCGTCACCGACGTCAAGCCCAACGGCATGCTCGTCCTGGAGGCCCGCGAGACGATCCTCTCCGACAAAGAGTGCAAGTCGATGGTCGTCAGCGGCCTGTGCGATCCGAAGGACATCACCGCCCAGAACACCGTCACCTCCAGCCAGCTCGCCCACCTGGTGATCAAGACCGAGCACGCCGGCGACGTCAAGGACGCCGCCACCAAGGGCTGGCTCCCGCGGGTCTTCGAGGCCATCAGCGGGAACTGAGTCCCTTCAACAGCGCTCCCGACGCACTGACCGCAGCCCGCCGCACAACTCGGTTCCCTCGCTGTGCCGGTGCCACGGCAGCTAGTCAAACGACGCCATCACGCGCAGCTCCCAGGCTGTCCACGCTACACCGCTGGCGACCTGCAGTGTCGCAAACACCACCAGGAGCCACCACCGCCGGCTCGCTCGCATGTGGTCCGTACGCACCAGCGCAAAGCCGATGAGGAGGGTCCCCGCTACACACGCGATAGAAGGCGGGAGTACAAACAGGTGGAAGTCGCGCAGCACGTTGAGGCCCGCCGGCGCCGTCTTTATGTCCACGACAGGCAGCACCATTACAAGCAGCATGGCCGCCAACACCGCCCACCAGCTCCAGTGCATGGGCGCTCCGGACTCGGTATAGCCGCTCCTGCAACTGCTCCACACTCCGGACATGTGACGTCACGCCCACTCTCCTGCGGCAGTCCGGCAAGCGCGTAGCCGCAACGGGCGCACAGGCCGGTTGGAGAGCCGGGGCGAGTCTTGGTACTGCACACTTTGTACAAGACCGTGGCCAGCGCAACAAATCCCACCACGACGCTCGCGGGTGCGATGAGAACCAGCAGCACCAGAACGAACTGTTCCACGGCGAGAACATAGCGGAAGTTGAGACAAAGACTCTTCCTTGAAGAGGCCGGGCCCAGTTCTGCTCAGCGCGCTCGAGCCGCCGGGAAGGTAGACCCGCGGGGGTCTACCACAAGGCAGCGTCCACGGCTCGTGCATCCTCCGCCGCCATAGGCCCGGGCGAGAGCGACGCCCGCACACCTGAGTCGTCCATACCTCGACCCCATCAAGGAGAAGTCTTGAGCGATGAGTCCTGGGTGCTGAGAGGGGATGAACGCTTCCCGCACTCGGGGCACGCCGCGCCATCGTCAAGCCCTGCGAGCGAGTAGCCGCACTTGATGCATCTTCCTGTCATCGCGCGCCGCCGCGCGCGGATACCCGAGCGGAGGAGCAGCACGGCGGGAGTGAGGAGGAGTATGGGAATAGGCCAGAGCAGAACGATGCTTCTGCCCGCGGACGAGCCATTGGCTAGGTGAATCGTCTCACACCGAATCACCCCGAGGTTGACGGTGTCGCCGAGTGTCCCCGACCGGTTGGAAGGACGTTGGAGCACCCAGAGCCACTCCGGCGCTCCGGGAGCGTCACCGGCCGACCATCCCCTCACCCCCGCTGTCTGAGTGCCGCGCCACCGCACAACCGTTGTCGCTCCCCCGGAAACGAGGCCGTCGAGCTCCAAGCCCTTCCACGCGACCATCCACCACCGCGAAGCGAACCACCCGCCCGCCATCAGGAGCCCGAGGATGAGCAGCGTCCACCCTGCTCCACTGCGCTTGCGTCCGATCTTCTTTGGCGGGCGGAAGCGTGGCCTCTTCATCGTCATCCTCCGCAGGCGAGTCTAACGCATTTCCTTGTAGATCGTGACTCGTTGCTCAGCGCCGAGGCGAGAGCGATGCGTCCCGCCCTCGGCTTCATGGGTCCGGCCAACAGCGACCTCCGCACAGCTGAACAGAACTGGGCCCGACCCCATCCCAAAACTGCATTGCCGCCGCCGCCCGCGGGCAAAAAGCAAAGGGGCCCGAGCCGTCGCTCGAGCCCGGTCCCGTCTCGTCTTACGAGTGCTTGGCGCCGAATGCCTGGTGCCTCTGATCTTCTCAGTGCCCGGTCGCTTTCGCCATCACCTCGTGCTGCTTGGCGTGGTCCATCTTGTCGAACTTCGCCTTGCACCCGCCGCAGCAGAACGCGACGGTCTGGCCGTGGCAGGTGGACGTGATCTCCTGCTTCGCCTCTCCGCCGGAGAACGGGCACTTGGTGTTCACGGCCTTCGTCTCCATCTTCGTGTCGGCCGCGGCGGTCTTCTCGTGGTTGGCGCAAGCGGCCAGGCCGGCGGCGGCAACGAGGGCGAGAGAGGCCACGAGGGTGCGCATGGTGTTCTTCATAAAAGGCTCCTTTGAAGCGAGTGTACCCAAAGGGGGGGAGCGGTTTGAACGGGGCACGGGCTGACGGCGCGACAAAACAGCGGCCCCAGCGCTGACGGGCTATCGCACCGTTCTCGCGCACCGCTCGGCACCCCTGCGAGCGCCACCCGCACTTTGGCCTCCCAGCCATCTGGCTCCCAG
>DASPMT010000082.1:0-3269 GCA_035626935.1 Phycisphaerales bacterium
GGCACCGTCGTCCGCGCGGTGCTCGAGCTGGCCGGCGTGAAGGACTGCCTCACAAAGTGCTACGGATCGACCAACCCTGAGAACATTCTCAAGGCCGCCATGGACGCCATCGGCCAGCTACAGACCCCCGGCAAGATCGCCGACCTGCGCGGGCTCAAGCTCGACCGCACCATGATCGAGGACAAGATCGAGAAGGGCAAGGCCTATGCCCCCGCCGCCACCGACGGCGAGAAGAAGGTCCGCGGCCCGGTCAACACCCTCGGCTCCGAGCGTCGCGGCCGCCGCGGCGGGCCGGGCGGGATGAGCCGCCGCGACCGTCAGGCGACCCGCGAGACGGGCGATGCGCCGGCCGCGCCCGGCGCTGCCCCCGCCGCTCCCAAGCAGTAATCACACCCACGCAAACGACGCGGCTCCAATCGGCGCCGCACCAAGGAACTGACCCATGATGATCCACGACATCACCGCCAAGGCCGGACGCTTCAAGAAGCGCCTCCGTGTCGGGCGTGGCGAAGGCGGCGGCCGCGGCAAGCAGTCCGGCCGCGGTAACAAGGGCGCCGGCTCGCGCTCGGGCACCACGCGCCGCGCCGCGTTCGAAGGCGGCCAGATGCCCCTCTTCCGCCGTCTCCGCAAGTACGGCTTCACCAACGCACCGTTCAAGACCAGCTTCTGGACCGTCAACCTCGGCGACGTCGTGGCTCACCCCATGTTCGCCAAGGGCGGCGAGGTCAACAGCGCCCGCCTGATCGAGGCCGGTCTCATCCGCGACGACAGCCGCCCGCTCAAGATCCTCGGCGACCTGGGCGAGGGAAAGAAGCTCTCCGTCAAGCTCACCATCAACGCCAACCGCGTCACCGACTCGGTCCGCAAGGCAGTCTCCGATGCCGGCGGCTCGGTCACCGAGAGCGGCACGCGCAAGGACAAGACGCGCGGCGTCGACCGCAACAGCGACGACCGCTCGCCCAAGAACCTGACCAAGAAGCTCACCCGCGGCAAGAAGGGCAAAGCGGCCGAAGCCGCCGCCGCGGCTGAGGCCAAGGGCGAAGGCAAGAGCGAGGCCAAGGCCGAGAAGGGCGAGAAGCCCGCCAAGGCCCCCAAGGGCGAGGACAAGAAGGCCTGATGCCCCGCGAAGGGACGATCGCCTTGACAACATGAAGTTCACACTGGCAGCGTCGCCGCTGGCCGGACCGAGTCCGACCAATCGGCGACGCTGCTAGCATTGCGTTCTACCCGGATTTGCGGACCGCAACGCACCCCGAGCGACCGATCGACGGCCCCGACGAGCGAGCCTGAATGTTCAACGCCCTGCAGAACGTCTTCAAGATCCCGGAGCTGCGGAACAAGATCCTGTTCACGCTGGCGATGCTGGCGGTCTTCCGCATCGGGCACTGGATCCCGCTCCCGGGCATCGACCACGAGGCCCTCGCCAAGGTCATGGGCGCCGTTACCCAGGACACCGAGAGCCCCGTCGGCCGCGCCATCAACGCGGTATCGATGTTCTCCGGCGGCACCCTCTCACACTCGACGATCTTCGGTCTTGGCGTGATGCCTTACATCACCGCCTCGATCGTCTTCCAGCTCCTGATGACCGTCTCCCCGCGGTTGAAGAAGCTGCAGGAAGAAGGCCCGACCGGTCGCCAGAAGATCACCGAGTGGACCCGCTACGCGACGATCTTCCTCTGCTTCGTCCAGGGTTTCGGTTGGATCAAGACGATCCAGGCCTCGCCCGAGCAGCTCATCTACGCCCAGTGGGTCACGAATCCCATGTGGTGGATCATGGCGATCCTCGCGCTGACCGCCGGCACGATGTTCCTCATGTGGATCGGCGAGCAGATCGACAAGTACGGCATCGGCAACGGCGTCTCGATGATCATCATGACCGGCATCCTCACCGGCATGCCCGGCGCCGTCGCGCAGGTCGTCAGGGACTACGACCCCGCCACGCCCGGCAAGCTCGGGATGCCCGGCGTCGCCCTGCTTGTCGCCGGCTTTGTCGCCGTCGTCGGCGGGTCGGTGCTGCTCACCGTCGCGCAGCGGCGCATCCCCGTGCAGCTCGCCAAGCACCAGACCCGCGGCCGCAGCGTCATCCAGGGCGAGCGGTCCTTCCTGCCGCTGCGCCTGAACCACTCCGGCGTCATGCCCGTGGTCTTCGCGTCGTCGCTCATGATCTTCCCGGGCATCCTCTTCAACCTGCTCTCGGGCGCTACGACCGCGCCGGGCACGCCGGGCTGGCTCTCGTGGATGGGCCCCATCGCCACCTGGCTCAACGACAACTTCGCGATGGGCAACTTCCCGTACGTCATGGGCGAGGTCGCCTTGATCTACTTCTTCAGCTACTTCTGGATTACGGTGCAGTTCAACCCCGAGGACATGAGCAAGCAGCTCCGGGACAGCGGCTCGTTCATCCCGGGCCTGCGCCCCGGCCCGCGCACCGCCGAGTACCTTGAGGCGGTCATGTCGCGCATCACCTTCGTCGGCGCCGCGGCGCTGGCGTTGATCGCGGTGCTGCCGATGGTCGTCGCCGAGCGGTTCAACGTTCAGCCCAACGTCAGCCAGTTCTTGGGCGGCACGGGCCTGCTGATCGTGGTGTCGGTCGTGCTCGACTTCGTGCAGCGCGTGGAGGCCAACCTGCTGATGCGCAACTACCAGGGCTTCCTGGGTGGAACGGGCGACAAGGGCCCGCGTCTGCGATCGCGGATGGGTTGAGAGTGAATAAACGGGCCCGCGGAGCGCGGGCCATCGAACGGAGTGTTATGGCCAAGGACGATGACAAGCTGACGATGGAAGCGACGATCGTGGAGGCGCTTCCCAACGCGATGTTCCGCGTGAAGCTCCCCAACCAGCACGTGGTGCTGGGGTACGTCTCGGGCAAGATGCGCATGAACTACATCCGCATCCTCCCTGGAGACCGCGTGACGGTCGAGATGTCGCCCTACGACTTGACAAAGGCCCGCATCACGTTCCGGCATTGAGCCGGCGGCATAAGCACCTTTTCAAGGTAAGGGGACCGGTTCAAACCCGCAGCGATGCGGGTTTTTGCTGGGCCGTGGACGGCATCTCAGGAGTTTTCCGGGCCCCAATTCGGGTGCGGCCCGTCCCGAGATCAACCACTCCTTGTCCGTCCGTTCCCTCGCGAGGAGTAGGGGGGGTTCAAGACAGGCGTAAGGGTGCTTGCTTTTTGGAGTGAGGGGCCTATCGTTGCGGCCCGACGCGGATCGTCCGCGCGCGGGGATTGTGCCGACCCCACAGAGTGAGGACCGCGCCGTGAAGGT
>DASPMT010000083.1:0-15424 GCA_035626935.1 Phycisphaerales bacterium
GCGCTCGAAGGCCTTGTTCCACTCGAGCACGCCCTCGCGGACGTACTTGCGGTAGTGCACCGGCAGCGTGTGTTCGAGGTAGAAGACGATCGGCTGCTTCGGCGGGCTCATCCGCAGCTTCGGGTCGCGCTTCTCCACCCACCAGCGGTTGATGTACCGCACCCACTGGGTGTCCTGGCTCTGGCGGCTCACGTCGCGGAAGCTGGTGGTGAAGTAGCCCACGCGCTGGTCCGCCTCGCGCGGCTGGTAGCCGGTCCGCTCGGGGATGGCGCTGATGGAGTAGTAGAGCGTCTGCAGGCGGCCATCGCCGCCGGGCATCTCGAAGGCGAGCTCGAGGTTCTGCGGGAACGCCTTGCACTTGACGATGCGGGTGAGCCCCTTGTTGTTGCGGGCGGCGCCGCCGCCGAAGAATTTCTCCACCTGGCCGACCAGCAGGCCGGAGAGGTCGATCACCGGGCCGCCGGCGGGCCCGGTGGCGGCGATGGGGACCTCGAGGATGACGCGGTCGGTGTAAAGCCGCTCGCCGCTCTTGCGGCTCTCCTGATCGCCCGTGGCTCGGACGCCGGTGTTGGGCTCGATCAGCGCGAGCTTCTTGTCGTAGCGGCGCCAGTAGCAGTAGACCTCGCTGTGCTGGATGCCGGTGTTCGACACGCCGCCCGCGTAGGTGGTGGCGATGAAGACCTTGTGGTTCTCGTAGTTGCGCGGCAGCTCCGCGAGCAGCCGGGCGTCCTTGTCGCGCTTATAGAGCGTGTACATGGACGTCGAGCCGTCGGCGGTGCTGACGACCTTCTCAAACCCCTTGCTGACGTCCGCGAACGGCGGGAAGTCGGGGGCGGACTGAACTGGTGAGCCGGCCGGCGCGGGCTCCTGGGCTGCGGCGCGGGCGACGAGTAACAGCGGCAGGGCGAGCCCGCACGCGAGCGTCAGAGCGAGCGGGGCGAGAACGACGTGGTGAGTGCGCATAGGGGTCGCGTCCTGCAACCGACAGCCCGGACCGCCCGCACGCTCCGCGCGCGGGATCGGCGGCCCGATCTGGGTGTGGATCGGCGGGGGGCGCGAACGGGCTGCACAAATGCGCGAAACCGCGGCCTCGTGGGCTTGCGGGGTCCTGTGGCACCAGCGCCCTAGTGCTGCTTCCGCAGACGCCCCGTCGGGATGTTCAGCTGCCCCCGGTACTTCGCCACCGTCCGGCGGGCGATGTCGAAGCCGCGCTTCTTGAGCTCTTCGGCGAGGGCGTCGTCGCTGAGGGGGTCTTTCTTGTCCTCGGCGGCGATCACCTCTTCGAGGGCCGCCTTGATCGCGTCCCAGCTCACCTCTTCGCCGGTCTCGGTCGTCGTGCCGCCGGTGAAGAACTTCCGCAGCGGCACGACGCCCCGCGGCGTCTGCACGTACTTCTCCGCGACGGCGCGGCTGACGGTGGCGACGTGGATGCCGAGCTCCTCTGCCACCTTGGTCATCGGCAGCGGCTTGATCGCCTGGGGCCCGAAGTCGAAGAAGTCGCGCTGGTGGCGGACCACGGCCTCGAGCACACGCAGGAGGGTGCGCTTGCGCTGCTCGATCGCCTCGATCAGGAACTGGGCGTTGCCCATGTTGGTCCTGATGAACTCTCGCGTCTGCTTGGGGGCGGTCTTGTCCTTGGCCAGCAGCGCGTACTCCTGGTTCAGGCGCAGGTTGGGCAGGCGGCGGTCGTTGAGGTAGGCGATGTAGCGGTCGCCGTCGGCGTCGTACTCCACGATGCCGTCGGGCACGATCCCCGGCGGCGCTTCGCTGGAGAGCTGCCGGCCCGGCGCCACGCGCAGCGTGCGCAGCTTGTCCACCGCTCCCTTCAGCTCCTCCATGCTCACGTTGAGCTTCGCGGCCACCTTTGGCAGCCGGTTGTTGGCAAGGTCGTCCAGGTGCCCGTCTACGAGCGCACGCGTGAGCTGCCAGACGCGAGCCTCTTCGTCCGACGCTTCGTCCTGGCGCGCGTCGATCTGCAGCAGCAGGCACTCGCGCGTGTCCCGGGCGCCGATGCCGGCCGGCTCCAGCAGGAGCTGCACCGCTTTGAGCGCGTGCTCGACCTGGGCCACGGTCGGCTTGCCGCCGTCCCTGTTCAGCGCGCGGCCCGATGCGCGGTCGGCGATCACTTCCAGCGGCGTGCGCAGGTAGCCGTCATCCTCGATGAACGAGATGACGTGGTCGCCCAGCGCCCGCAGCGCGGGGTCGATGTCGGACAGGTGCCACTGCTCCAGCAGCTGTTCCTGCACACCCTCGGCCCGCGACGCCGTGTTGGCCATCGCCTCGCTCTTGGCGTCGGACTCGAGGTCGCCGCTCCGCTCCCGGGGCTCGTACTCCTGCGCCTGCGACCGCTCGAGCCGGTCGTCGTCGACACCCCCTTCGCCCAGGTTGTCGTGCTCGAACTCCTCGAGACGTTCGAAGTCGTCCCCCGCGCCGCCCTCGCCGATCGACAGTGGCACCTCGTCGCTCGTCCGTTCACCTTCACCGAGCATCCCCGCGACGTCGCCGTCTCCGTCGACGCCCTCCTCCCCCTCCCCGTCCCCGTCGTGCTCGGCGCGGCCGTCGGAATCCTCGGTGTCGCCGGCGGCCGCGGGGGCGGCCTCAACGCCGTCGCCGTCGGCCTGCTCCAGCGTGGGGTTGCTCTCAAGCTCCTGCTCGATGCGCTCCTGGAGCTCCGCCAGGGACATCTGGAGGATCTCCATCGACTGGATCATCTGCGGCGCCAGCTTCATGTGCTGGCCCATCCGCATCTGTTGGAACGCGTCGAATCTCATCGCGGCCCGGGCCCCTCTCGCTCGGCGCGTAGCGCGCCGGAAGTCTCATCCGACGCTCTGGCGCCCGCTGATCGCGTCGGCGAGCACGGCCCTGCTGGCGAACTCAAGCTGCGACCCTGTCGGCAACCCGCGCGCAAGGCGGCTCACCACAACGCCGGTCATGTCACCGCCCCCACCGCCACCGATCTCCTTGAGCTGCTCGGCGAGGTAAAGCGCCGTGCCGTCGCCTTCGAGGGTGGGGTTGAGGCCCATGATCACTTCCCGCACCGCGACGCCGCGCGGGTTGCGCGCCGGCTCGCGGACCCGCGCCATCAGGTCCGGCACGGTCAAATCTTCAGGACCGACCCCGTCCATCGGGCTCAGCCGGCCCAGCAGCACGTGGTAGACGCCTCGGTACATGCCGGTTTGCTCCAGCGCCAGCAGGTCGCGCGGCTGCTCGACCACCAGCACCACCGACGCGTCCCGCCGGTCGTCAGCGCAGACCGCGCACACGTCGCCGTCGGACAGGTTCGAGCAGATGCGGCAGTTACGCACGAGCGTCTTGACCGACTCGATCGCGTTCGCGAGCGCCATCGCCACCGACTTGTCGCGCTTGAGAAGATGGAGCGCCAGACGCTCGGCCGACCTGCGCCCGATCCCCGGCAGGGCCGCCAGCTCATCGATCAGCCTGCTCACCGGTGCCGGGTAGCCCCCGCCGGCGCCCCCTGCTCCCGGCGCCTTGGCCGCGCGCCTGACAACCCGCACCTCGCCGCCGTCCCCAGGCTCGTCCCCCCCCGCACGTGCGGCCGCGGGCTCACCACCGGGCTCCGACCCCGACGCGCGTCCTTTCGCGTTTGGTCCGTCCTTTGCTTGCACCGGCAAGTCTAACCGCGCAACCGCGGGCACGCCCGCAATCCCGAGCCGGAAAGATCCTTCTCAACCGCGGATGAACGCGCCCATCACCCGAACGTGGTCGGCGTCGTCCACGCACGGCACCTCGACGACCGGCCGCATCGACGCGAGGCCCGCGCCCGCCATGAGGCTCTCGAGTTCGTCGGCGCTCAAAGGCCATGGCGGACCTTCCTCAGGCCCGTTCTCTTCGGCGTGCTTCCCGCAGCTGATCGCGAGCACAACGCCGCGCGGAGCGGCGAGACGCGCGAGCGAGGCAGCGGCCGTTTTCCGCAGTTCGGGCGCGACCGATTGGAGCGTGCAGATCTCGACCACGAGGTCGAAACGCCCGACCATGCGGGCGGGCAGATCGAGCAGGTCGCTCACCAGGAACCGGTTGGCGTGGGAAGGGAACCGGCGTGCCGCCCATCGGACCGCGGATGTCGAGACGTCAAAGCCGACGACGTCGAAGCCGCGGGCCGCGAGTTCGGCGACGTCATCGCCGAGACCGCTGCCGACAACGACCGTTCGGCAACCGGGGCGCACCAGGCGCGGGGCGTCGCTGCTGAGCCACTTCAGGAGCAGCCCGTCAGGCCCGCATCGGCCCCACGGCACGCGCTCCGGGTCGCCGGCGGCGGAGCAATAGACGTTCTCGCACCACTCCGCGTTGGTCAGCGGTCGGGCGGGCGCGAGGTCTGTGCCGTCGATCTTGGGAAGGGTGTCAGGGACGGTCGAGCGGTTGCTTTCCAGCATGCAGCCTCCTTCCGCCTGGAAAAGCCAAGAGGCTCTCCGTCGGCGAAGCACGCACACTCCCACCCTCCGGGTCTTGAAACGCTCCTCTCCACCCAGATTACCACGCCCGAAGGGTAGTACAAGCCCTTACGCCACAATGTGCGGAGAATCGAAAAAAACCCCGGCGTGCGGGCCGGGGTTTCGTTCTTTGTTAGCATCCAAAGTTGGATATCAGCGGCAGGACGCGGGGGCGTTGAAGAAGTTGTCGATGAAGACGACGAAGTCGTTGTTGTCCCACGTGCCGTCGGGGCCGGGCACGCCGCCCGTGCTGCCCTGATCGGCCAACGGGTTCTGCGCGAAGAAGAAATCGATGAAGACGACAAAGTCGTTGTTGTCCAGGTGATCGTCTGCGCCCGGCACACCGCCTGTGCTGCCGAGGTCCGCAGCGCCGCACAACGGGCCGGTTTCGTCGTAGTTGGTTCGGATTGCCCAGTTGATGTTGCCGACGTCGGGGTTGGTCACGTAGTCGTTCTGTACCCAGAACCGGTCGTTGCCGTACCCGGCGCAGCACATGCTCACCTGGAGGTAGTAGTCGCCCGCGGCGAGCACGCCGTCGCGCCCGTCGCCCTGCGGCAGGTTGGCGTTGATCGCCGAGTAGTCGCGCGGCGTGGCGCCCATGCCGAACGACATGGCGCTGTTGCCGCCCGTGGGGTTCGCGGCTCCCCATCCGGGGGCGATGTCGTCGTTGAAGCTCTTGAGCGTGCCTGCGCTGTCATAAAGAGCGATGTTGGTGTCGTTCATCGGCTCGCCCGTGTTGGCGGTATCGATGTCAACGTACTTGCCGCTGGTGTCGCTGGCCTCCTGGGGCAGGGTGAACTTGTACCACTTGAAGCGGGCGCCGGCGTCGGCGGGCATGTTGGCGACGCCGGTCTCGGTGCCGCCCAGGACGCCGAGGTCCTGCGAGGGCGGTACCACCGTCGGAGCGTTGGAGTAGTAGCGGATGCGGACGTTGGCCGTCGGGCCGTTGTTCTCGGTGCTGGGCACGACCGACCAGAGTCCCGGGCCGTACGCCGCTCCGGTGTCGCCGGAAGTGACGGCGAGGTAGTAAATGCCGCTGGGCACCGGCGGCCACGAAGCCGTGGTGGTGTTACCCGCCGGCGAGAGGGCGGGATTCTGCCCGTCGTACGGCAGACCGTCGCCGTTGCGGGTGCGCGTGCCCGCGCCGAAGCTGACCTGCGGCAGCAGCCCGGGCCCGGTGTTGAACGAGTTGGCCATGCGGACGCCGTCGCTGTTGTAGAGCCCGAAGTTGAAGTCGTTCTCCGGCGTTCCGTTCGAGCCGACCATGTCCAGGTCCATCGCGCTGCCCGCGCCGGAGCTGATGGTCGTGGGGACCGTCACGCGCAGCCACGTCACGGTGTTGGCTGCGGTGGGCACCGCCATCGTGACGAAGTCCGATTCCTCGACCGACGCGCCGCCGTCGACCAGCGTGGGGAAGTCGGTCGACACCGGCGGCGTTGAGTTGCGGAACGTGAAAGAAATGTTCTGCCAGACGGCGTCGACGCCCGTCGGCTCATCCTCGAGCTCCCAGAACTCAAACGTCCAGAGCCCGGCGGCGGGGATGCCTCCCGACGGTGCTCCCGGGATGCTCACCGAAACGTTCGCGGTGCCGGTGCTGACGCCGCCGACGCCCGGGTTGACGTCGAAGGGAGCGAGCCCGGTCGAGGCGGGCGGGGTGATGCGGATGCGCGCCTGGAAAGGCCCGTTGTTGAGGTTCTGGATCGTCGAGCCTGTCTTCATCGTCAGCCGCCCGACGATCTGGATCCCGTTGATGTTGCCCGGAGCGACGACGTTGGTGGTCACAACGTTGCCGGCGCCCAGGGCGCCGTCGCTGTTGACGTCGGTGAACGGCACTGTGACGCCCGGCGAGGGGATCACCGTCGCGGGCGGGGGCGCATCGTCGAGGGTGAAGGTGATGGTGTCCCACACCTGGTCCGGGCCGCCCGCGTCATCGTCGTAGAGCTCGCTGAAGCGGAACGTCCAGACCCCGGCGGTGGTGAACGCGCCGATCGGCACCACGTAGCGACCGGCGTCGATCGAGACGGGGGTCGGCGAGTCGAACGTGTTGAGAGGTGCGGCTATGAACGTCTGCCCGCCGGGCGCGGTGATCTCGATCACCGCTTCGCGCGTGAACGTGCCCGCCGCGATCGGCGACACCGTGCCGCTCAGCGTGAGGTAGCGCGCGGTGTACGCGCCGCCGGCGTCGCTCCCGGTGAAGGTAACGGTGCGCGTCTCGTTGGCCGGGTTGTTGGTCCACCCGACGCTGTTGACGGCCGTGAAGGTGACCGACTCGCGCGGGGCGGCCGTGACGGTCGAGGCCGTGCCCGCGATCAATGCGACAATCAACGCCTTCTTCATGACTTGCTCCATTTCCCTTTGGCGCGACGGAGTGGGGCCGGCGCGCCGGCCGGCGCGGTCAACGAGGCGGCGCCGGCATTGACAACTTACCACATGACTCGCGGGGCACCACCCCTTGCGGAAAAGCAAGTCGGGCCACCCACCCACTGACGGGAGGCGCCCCGAGCGGCTTGCGAACGCGAGATGAAAAAACCCCGGTCCACAGGACCGGGGCTTTCAAGATGATGATCAGTTCACAGACTCAGGCCGCAGGGTTACGAGCGGCACGACGCCGGAGCGTTGAAGAAGTTGTCGATGTAGACGACAAAGTCGTTGTTGTCCCAGAGGCCGTCAGCCCCGGGCAGGCCGCCGATGCTGCCCTGGTCGGCCAAGGGGTTGTTGGCGAAGAAGAAGTCAATGAAGACGACGAAGTCGTTGTTGTCAAGATGGTTATCAAAGCCCGGGACGCCGCCGGTCCCGCCAAGGTCCGCCAGGCCGCAGGTCGAGCCGACGGGGTCGTAGTTATTGCGCAGGTTGAGGGTGATGTTGCCGTTGTCGAGGCCCGTGGCGTAATCGTTGAGGACCCAGAAACGGTTGTTCTGGTAGGACGCGCAGCAGAGGCTGACCTGCACGTAGTAGGTGCCGGCGGCGAGCGGACCCTCGACGCCGTTGCCCGGGTAGGCGGCGAGGTCGGCGCTGATGGAGCTGTAGTCGCGGGTCGGGCTGGACGAACCGAACGACAGGGCGCTGTTGCCGCCGAGGTCGTTCACGCCGGGCGTCCAGGCGTTCACGTCGTCGCTGAGGCCCTTGAGCGTGCCCGCGCTGTCGTACACCGCGATGTTGGTGTCGTTGACGGGGGCGGGCGTCGGGACGGTGTCGATGTCGACGTACTTGCCGGTGGTGTCGTTGGCGTCCGCGGAAAGGGTGAACTTGTACCACTGGAAGCGTGAGGTATCGGTCAGGGTGTAGGTCTGCGTGTTGATCGGACCGCCCAGAGTGCCGAGATCGACGGCGTTTGGAACGTCGAACGTGGCGGTGTTGGAGGAGAGCCAGGAGCGGAAGTTGACCGTGTAGTTGCCGACGTTGGCCTCGGTGGTGGGCGTCACGCTGAACAGGCCGGCCTGGAAGACCGCGCCGTCGTCACCGTTGCACACCGCGACGTACCAGTCGGTGTTGGCCGTCAGGTCCGGCCGGAAGTTGCCGCCCGCGGCCGAGGGCGACCGGTTGGGGTTGCCGCCGTCGAAGGGAATGCCGTCGCCTACCGGGTTACGGATGCCCTGCCCGAAGCTGATCTGCGGCAAGAAGCCCGGTCCGGAGTTGAAGGAGGTGGCGACGGTGGCGCCGCCGCTGTTGTACACCGCCATGCAGGTGTCGTTCTGGGGGGCGAGCGCGGTGCCCACCATCCCCAGGTCGAGCGCCGTGCCGGTCGTGCGGCTGATCGCCGTCGCGCCGATGTGGAACTTGTACCACTTGGTTTCGCCGGCCGCGGCGAAGGTGCCTGTGGCGTCCACCGTGCCGCCGTCAACGAGCGTGACGTTCTGGGCGGACGCAGGGGGCGTGCCGCTGACCAGGTTGATGCGCACCTTGTTCCAATACGACTTGAACGCTGGAGTCGCCGCGCTGGCGAGGTTGGAGAGGAACTCCACCTTCCACTCGCCGGTGTTGGCGGGGATGGCGGGGTTGGGCGTCGCGCCCGGGTCAACCCCGGTGTCGACGGCGCTGATGCCGACAGGCGCCCACTCCAGCTTGCTCGACGAGGCCGCTCCCAGCGCGTGGACGGCGTAGCGGTTGGTGCGGAAGCCGCCGCCGAGCGTCGGGTGCACCGGCGGCTTGACGCGCACCAGTTGGGCGTATACGGGCGTGTAGTTGTACTGCGTGTTGCCCACGTTGATGTTGAACGTGTTCACCGCGCCTTCGAGCGACGTACCCGTCGCGATGCCCGAGATCACGACCGTGTCCACCACCGTCGGCTGCGACGGGGTGAAGGTCACAAACGGGTGCGAGTCGACCGCGGCGTTCCATGAGACGTCGCACGGCACATTGTCGAACTCGAACTGGATCGTCGGGTCGACGAACACCGGCAGCGGCAGCAAGGCCTCCGGCGCATCGTCCATCGTCACCGTGATCGTGGACCAGGTGGCGTCGGCCACATCCGCAGCGAGCCCTTCCCAGGAGGACTCAAAGAAGCGGAACGACCACTCGCCGGAGTTGGCGGCGATGTGCGTTCCCACCGGCACGGTGAACGAGTTCGCCGGCACGTTCTGCGCCGTGCCGGACATGTTCGTGCGGCTGGTAAACGGCTGGACAATGAACTGCCCGGCGCCGCCGGGCGGGGTCACGAGGATCATCGCCTGGCTCGACCAGGTGTTGGTGATCGTCTCGTTGCGGGCGAGCGTGCCCGTGATCGTGAGCTTCTCGACCGTGCCCGTGGCCGTCGGGGTCCAGGTCAGAACGGTGTTCCCCGCTCCGCCCTGACGGCCCTTGCTCTCGACGTTGTTCCACGTCATGGACTCAAGTGGCGCAGCCTGCAGCGCCGTTGCCATGCCGGCAACGGCAACAATCATCGCGGTCTTCTTCATTTCAAGTCTCCATTTCCCACACAGGGATCCCACACACTGAAGGTGACATTTCCCGTCGGCCGCGGCGATTTCCCGGCCCCACAGCCGGGAAACGTCGCCGCTCTGCCGGTCGGAGAACCCGACCGGCAAAGGGCAGTCTACCTGAAGAATCCGAAAGCACAAGCCCTTAGGGGTCGGCTTCCATTTCCGCGCCCCACCCGTGTGGGAGGGTGGCCAACGCACCTTGGGATGAGCGATCGCAATCAAAAAAGCCCCGGCATGGGCCGGGGCTGTGCGGGTTCTTATATCACGGCCGCCTGGTAATCAGCGGCAGGAGACAGGAGCAACAAAGAAGTTGTCAATGAACACGACAAAGTCGTTGTTGTCGTATGCGCCGTCGGCGCCGGCGACGCCGCCGGTGCTCCCCTGATCCGCCAGCGGGTTGTGCGCGAAGAAGAAGTCGATGAAGACGACGAAGTCGTTGTTGTCGAGGTGGCTGTCAGCGCCGGGCACGCCCCCCGTAGCGCCCAGGTCGGCCGGGCCGCAGCCGCCGCCGCCCGTCGAGTGGCACACGCCCGTGAGCGTGACGGTGTAGGAGGCTGAGCCGAAGTTCTCACCCTCCCACGCGGCGACCGGACCGCCGCCGGCGTCAGGGGCACGCTCGGCGTTGTAGGGGGTGTCGGCCCAGATCGCCGTTGCGCCCGCGTCGACGGGGTCGCGGTCGAAGCGGCTCACGGCCAGGTAGTACTCGCCGCCGGAGGCGAGCAGCGCGCCCGTGATCTCCGACTGGAGCGTGTCGTCGCCGGCGCGGCCGTCGGGGATGTCGTCGTTCATCACCACCCCCGTGCCGTCGAGGTTGAACAGGAACAGCTGCGTATCGGCGTCGGTACCGCCGTTGGTGGTGGCGGAGAAGCTCGCGAGGTCGCAGATGTTGATGCGGTACATGTCCACGTCGCTATTGGAGAACACGCCGCTGATAGAGTCCAACGGTCCCGTGCCGACGGGCGTGTATGCCGACTCGGGCAGGTCGCCGACATCGGCAGCGAAGAGGATGTCACCGGCGACCGACCGCCCCTGAGCGTCGGAGGCCGTGAACGAAACCGAATACTCGCTGCCGTCCGCCGCTCCCGCGGGCATCGAGGCGCTGTAGGAGTAGACACCGTCGCCGGCGGAAGCGTCCCCGTGGCTGCCGTCGTCGTAGAAAGCCTGAGTGGCCGACCCGCCGATGGAGACCAAGTTGCCCGTCACCGTGATTCCCGTGCTGGGTGGAACGGCCGCGGGGGTAACCGTGACTTCGAACAGCACGCTGCCGCCGACGACGGTCGCTGCGCCGACAGCTTCTGGGTTCACAGGACGGCTCTGGAGCACGTCGAGCTGGAACGTGCCGCCCCCACCCTCGCTGACAACTTCCCACTCGGTATCCATGAATTCAGAGAAATACGAGGTCACGGCGAGGTAGTAGGTTCCGGCGGCCAGGTCACCCCAGTCGCCTTCGTGGCCGAACGTCATGCGGCTCAAGAGCGACCCGCTGTCGTCGTTGTAAGACAGGAAGGCGCCGCCGTTGCTGTAAAGCGCCAGCATGCTGTCGCCGCCCATCGTGGAGTTCGCGGTCGTGATGTCCAGGGTGCGCAAGTCGGCGACGCTCGCGTTGTCGCACGTGAACGTGAACCACCTGACCTCCGCCGCGCCGAGGGCGACCTCCTGCGTGACGAGCGTGCCGTCCACCAGCGTGCCCAGCGCCGTCGCCGCGGGCGCCACGACCGGCTGGTCATCGAGCGTGATCACCAGGTTGTCCAGCGTGGACTCGACCCCGCCGGAGAGGGGGTCGGCGCTGCTGTCATCGTAATCGTCGGTGCACGAGAAGCTCCACGAGCCGGCGGGCGCGAACGTGCCGCCGAGCGAGACGTTGAGGGCGATGGTCTCGATCTCGTACTCGGCGTAGAGCTGCGACATGCGGTACGCGATCGGTACCCCGGCGCCCGGGGGCGTCACGGCCACGATCGTGTCGAACGCGTAGGTCGCGTCCGCGACGGCGGTCATCGTGCCGTCGAAGCGGATGCGCGTGGCGCTGTAGGTGCCCGCCCCATCGCTGCCGGTGAAGTTCAGCGAGAAGTCCGCCGAGGAGGTCTCAAAGGGCACCGCCACCGAGGGAGGAGCGTTCTGAGACTCGCGTGGCGCCGCCGTCGCCGTTCCCGCCGTCGCCAACAACGCCAACAACGCCACAGCCTGGTTCTTCATATCCGCTCCCATTTGACGAAACGACAACCCATTGAGCACGAGGCCCGACAGAACGACGGGCAAGGGGGATCACCTCCCTCGCTTTGAGTGTACGGAAGAATCGTCGCGATCCAAGAGCGCCGCGCGCGAATCTGGAGGGTCTGCAACAACCGACGGTCGTGAAGGGGAGTGCGCCCCCGCGGGCGCGACCGGGTAAGGGTTATCGACCGGCAACAACCGACCGGCGTGCATCGGGGGGCCTCGGCGGCGAGGGCGCCCCCCACAATCGCCACAGGCGCACCATCGTTTATCACCGTGTCGCACGAACGTCCCTACACGGAGGACTGCTGCGCCCACGCCCATTGGCGTGCCACACCCTCGTCGAATCCCACGCGCGGCGAGTAACCAAGCTCTTGGCGAGAGCGCGTCAGGTCCGCGAACGTCCGCTCCACGTCCCCCATGCTCGCCGGCTCGTGCCGGATCACTGCCCGTTTCCCAACCACCCGCTCGACGGTCGCGATCATGCTCTCCAGCGTCACCGGAGAGCTGTTGCCCAGGTTCCAGACGCGGTAGCCATGGTCCGCCACGCGGTCGAGCGCTGCGAGCACACCCGCGACGATGTCGTCGATGTACGTGTAATCGCGGCTGGTCTGCCCGTTGCCGTACATCGTGATCGGCTCGCCGCGGCTCACCAGCGAGAGAAACCGGTTGACCGCAAGATCGGGGCGCTGCGACGGCCCGTAGACGGTGAAGAACCGCAGCATCGCCGTCGGCATGCGGCACAGGTGCCAGTGGGTGTATCCCATCAGCTCGCAGGCCCGCTTGGTGGCCGCGTACGGGGAGATCGGCTCGCTCACGTCCATCGTTTCGCGAAAAGGCGCGTCCGGACAGTTGCCGTAGACGCTCGAGCTGCTCGCGACGACCACGCGCGCGCACCCTGCGCCCATCGCCTCGCGAGCGGCTTCCAGCACGACTGCCGTACCGGTGACGTTTGTCCGGGCGTAGCCGGCCGGATCGGCGATGCTGGGGCGTACGCCCGCCCGCGCGGCCAAGTGCACCACGGCCGCCGGTCTGTGGCGCGCGAAGGCCGCCCTCACCGCGGTGCTGTCGGTGATGTCGGCTTCGATCAGCTGAAAGCTCCCGCGCGCATCGCGGGATGTTCCCGCCGCCGCGTCGTCGGGCGTTCCGAACCTGGCGGCGGATCGGACGCGGCGCAGGTTCACCTCCTTGCGCTCGCGCGGGTAAAAAGGGTCGAAGTTGTCCACACCGACGACGTGATCGCCGCGAGCCAGCAGTGCGCAGCTCAGGTGTGACCCGATGAATCCCGCCGCGCCCGTGACCAGCACCGTCTGTCCCACCTGGGCACACTCCGTTCCGGTCGCTGACGACCACAACAAGGACCTCACCATCATTTCAAGCAGGCCTGCAGAGCCAAGTGCCGGTGGATCAACGCGGCGTGATCACACTTTCATCTTCACGGATCATTCCGGCACCTGATCACTTGGCACGCAGGCCAGTTGCCGCGAGGCAAACTTCGACTCCCCGGCGAGTACCGAAGCGAAAGGGGCGTGCAGCACACACGAGTCCAAAAATGAAAAGCAGGGCGCCATCGTTAGACAGCGCCCCGCTGGAGGAGAGAGAGATCGTTATCAGCGTACCAGTTATCGCCCTAGGAACTCTGCCGGGTGCACTCTTTGCATCACCCGTTGTTGAAAACCTGTCGGGTCACCTCTCCTGTGAGACCCGTTCGGCTTCAACGCCAGACTTCCTCGGCTGATACGCCGAGTGGAAATGGTAGGGGGGGCTCTCGCTCCACCGTCCCTGCCGCCGCGGATTGTGGGCCCGCGACAATGCTCCTGTACGAATATAGCACCTATCCGGTTCTACGCAAGGGTTTTGCAAACGATTTTTTCCCTCGGGTTGTGCCAAAGTGGTACATGAAAGACCGTCAATAACCCTAACTTGACCAGCGCCTTGGCTTGGAAAAAGACGGGACCGGGGCAGCCTGCCACCGGTCCCGCCTACGTGGATTTACCCGGCCCACAGCTGCCGATGTCGCACGACCGGGGATGCGAACAGTAAAAAACTACTTCGGACGACGCTGACCCTCAGCGTTCTTCAGACGCTCGCGCAGGGTTGAGTAAAACTCCTCGCGCTGCTCGGTCTTCAGGTCGGCCATCCGGCCCAGGATGCGGCTTTGGGCCTGCTCAGGGAGCTTGCTTACCTGCGCCTTCAGGTCGTCAGGAAGCTGGTTGAGCAGCTCGGTGCGGCGCGCTGCGTCCAGCGGCTTGCCGGCGTCACCATCGCCGGGCCGGACTTTGGCCGGCTCAGCGCCCGGCGCGCCGGTGCTCTTCTTCGTGCCGCGCTCTTCGAGCTTCTTCTTCTCGCGCTCCTTGTAGCGTTCGTCCTGCTGCTTCTCGCGCTGCGCCTTGAAGGCGTCCACCTTCGTCTGCACCGCCGCCTGCTGCGGCGTCTTCAGTACGCCCCAGATCGCCGTGCGTGCATCTTCGGGCTTCGGCGCGGCCGCTTGGAGTTCCTTCAGCTTGGCGACGACCTCCGCACGGGCGTCGTCGCTCAGGCCGCCCTCGCGCTTCATGCCATCGGGCTCACCGGCGGGTGCCTCACCAGGTTTTCCGTCTTTCCCCGGTCGCCGACCCTCTGCACTGGGGTGCTTGGCGTCGCCGCCGGGCATGCCGCCGCGAGCAGCCATCAGGCGCTGGGTGAGCTGCCGCACCTCGGGCCCGTACTTCTCGACGAGCCTTTCGATCTCCCCACGGTTGGTCTCCGCGTATGTGCGTTGCTTCTCGCTGAACTCGCGGCTGATCTTCTCCACCTGCTCGCGCTGCTCTGGAGAGAGCCGCACACCTTCGGGTGCCTGCTCACCGACCGCTTCGTTGAGCATCCGCATGAACTCGCGGTGCGGGATCGGCATCTCGCGGGCGACGCCCTTCTTGTCGCCGCCCGACTCCATCGTGCCCAAGCCGTTGTCGACGCCCGGCACCTGCCGCTCGGGCACCTTGGGACCCTTGAGCGGCGGCTGGTTCTTGTCGTCGTCGCCGTAGGCGGTTGCCCCTCCGGCAGCTAGGACCAGGGCAAGGAGCGATACGCGGAAGAGCGGGTTGATCATCGGGGAACTCCGTTGGTGTGTCGCTGGCAGACCGCTGCATAACGACCGCCGACGGGGTGTATTTCGGCCGCCTGAGCCTAAAGTGGACGGCGTTCACACGTCCCCGGTGCAACCAGCGGGTTTCACCCCTCTCATGTCCCGAACAGGCCTGTTGCAGGCGGCGGAGCGGCGATGGCGATCAGCAAGCAGACAGTGCTGGAGGTGCTCAGTGGTATTTCGCTGCCCGAAAGCAACGGCGACATCGTCTCGACAGGCGTCATCGTCGGGTGCAGCGCCCGCGATGGTCGTGTTTCGGTCTCCGTCGCGGCGAGCGGAATGGACGCCGGACGCCGTGAGCGGCTGAGGCGCACGATCGAGGGCGCCATCCGCAGCGCCGCGACCTCGGGCAACGAGCAACTGGTTGAGGTGCACATCGAGATGAACGAGCAGCCCGCGGCCGACGCGCCGCGGCCCCGAACCACCAACCTGCCGCAGAGCGGTGCCACCGCCAGCCGAGGCGGCGCTGGCGCGGGTCACGCGCCGATCGCCGGCGCGCGCGGCCCGCTCACGGGCGGCTCGTCGCTCTTGCCAAACGTGAAGCACGTAATCGCGGTAGGGGCGGGCAAAGGGGGCGTTGGCAAGAGCACGGTGGCGGTGAACCTGGCGGTCGGCTTGGCGCAGCGCGGTCACGCGGTGGGGATCCTCGACGGCGACATCTATGGGCCCAGCCTGCCGACCATGCTCGGCCTGGACGGGCTGAACGCCAACCTGCTGGGCAA
>DASPMT010000084.1:0-14433 GCA_035626935.1 Phycisphaerales bacterium
CCTCCCGTTCCCCCTCCCAGCTTCACTACCTCCCATTCACCGTCGAGCGACCGGCGCGGCCCGCAGCAGGTCCTGCCGAACACACCGCGACTCACCACCCGGCTCCGGTCGCCCCCGCCGCGATCAGCACCCGGCAAAGAAGTTGTCGATGAACACCACGAAGTCGTTGTTGTCGAAGTGTTCGTCGGCTCCCGGCTCGCCTCCCTGGCTCCCCTGGTTCGCGGCCGGGTTGCGCGAGAAGAAAAAATCGATGAACACGATGAAGTCGTTGTTGTCAAGGACCCCGTCGTAGCACGGAACGCCCCCCTGGCGTCCAAGGTCGGCCGGGCCGCACTGCGCCGGCAACGTGACGCTTGTTGGAACGGTGGTTCGCGAGCCGCACGAGTTGGCGACGATGCAGTCGTACGTCCCGTCCAGCGCCGCTGTGTACGGCAAGATGCTCAGAATCGTCGAGTCGGCGCCCTCCACAACCGCCCCTCCCGGCAGCTCGCCGTTCACCAGCGGAGCTCCGTTGCGGCGCCACTGGTACCCCAGCGGCCAGGGAGAAGCGGCGGAAACGCTCAGCACCAGCGGCGACGTTGCGCACGCGAGCACCGACGGACCGGGCTGCGCGTTGAGGGTGATGTTCCCATCACCCGCGGGAACGGCCGTGACCGCGAACCGTTCGAAGCGGCCGTGCCCCGACGCGCAGGCGGTGATATCCCCGCCGAACATCGCCAGGTTCGGAGTGGTCTGGTTCACCGGCATGTCGGGCCGGCTCACCGAGAGCACGGTCTGGCCGTCGATCACCAGCGCGAAGGTGAGGGCGTTGACCTCCAGCCGCACCTCACGCATAAGGCCGCCCCACGCGAACGGCGCGGCGGGGTTGTTGGCGCCGGGGAACGGGTTGTTCTCGGTGCCGATGTAGACGCGGTCGGCGCCCAGCCCGACGTTCAGGTGCCGGCCCTGGCTGTCCGCAACGGCGAATCCGACGCCGGCGCGCTGGCCCGCCCCGCAGGGGTTGGCGCTGTATGCGCCGCTGACCACCTGCACCCGCAGGGAGATTGTCGCCCTCGCCGCGAAGTCGATCTGGCCAAGATCGGTGCGAATGTAGTAGCGGTATTCCCCGCTCCCGCTGGACCCGAAGTCGAGCACGCCCGCGCCGGGAGCGGGCGGGTTGGTTCCCTCGTAGTTCCAGCACTGCGACGCGGGGCTGACGCCCGACGATGCCAGATAGGTGATGGTGGGCTGCGCCGCGGCCAGGGGTACAACGGACAGGACCGCCAGCGACGCAAGGTTCGTTGAGAAGGGCATCCGACGAGTATGCGCACGCGGCGGCGCCCGGCAACGCCACGCCGGAAGAGCGGCCACGGTTTCCGGACTGTTCCGGCAAAACTGGTGGTTGCGCGGGGACCGCAACCCTCGATCGGGTGCTGTCTACCTGCCCGGCGCTGCGCGGCGAGCGCACCAGCCGCACCGCGGGTGCGTCAAGGCGCAGCAGAGCCCGCGTTGCAAGAGCATGCCCCATCGTCAGATCGGGCATGCCCCGGGAACCAGGGCCGGTGACACACTTCGCGGCCCTGTATGAAGAACCGGAGGCCCGCTGGGGTCGCCGTTTTACCGCGGGTTGTCGCTCCACCCGTACGGACGCACGTTAGAGGCCCACGTCGCGCCCATCTGAAACCACGTCCGACCGTTTTTGCTCGCGTAGATGTCCTGCGCGATGAAGTCGCCGATATCCGTCTCGCTCAGCGGGCTGCCGCCGCGCGGCAGGGCCATCAGCTGCACCTCACCTCCAAGGAAGGTGACGTGCCCTTTCTTGTCGTGACGCGGCGTGAGCTGGTCCCTGTTGCAGTTGAGGCCGTCGGGATCGCGGCTGTTGTACCACTCGCTGTCTTCTTCGAGAAAGACGGGGAGGCCGACGAAGCGCTGCAGCGTGGTCGGGTTGGTCAGCGAGCCCGCCCGTGTCGCGGTCGCGGCCCGCGTCGCGCACGCCGTGTCCCACGCCGCCTCGGTCTGCGTCCCCAGCCGAGCGCCGTTGGCGCCCGTCAGCATCGTGTAATCGAAGTTCAGCGCACGCTCGCCCAGGAACGTCTGCCAGAGAACGGCCTGCGCCTGGCCGGCGGGCGTGCTCCAGATCGGGTCGGTCGGGTTCTGGGTGAATCGCGCGGGCATGCGGCGCTTGTTGGTCGGGCACTCAAACACGCGGTCGACGATGCTGAGGTAGTCGAACGCCGGCCCAAGCTTCAACGGATTCGACGGACTCGACGCGAGCCTGGGATTGGTCGGCTGCGCATACCAGAAGCGGTACGGACCATCCGATCCCGTCTCCCAGATCCGGTCCTTGTTGTCGTTGGCGTACATCGCCAGGCCCTGCCCGATGCTCTTGCCGTTGACGCCGCAAGCGACCGTCCGCGCCGTTTCCCGGGCTTTGGCGAGCGCCGGCAGCAGGATGCCCACCAGCAACGCGATGATCGCGATCACAACCAGTAGTTCGATCAGCGTGAAGGCGCATCGACCGGTGTTGAGGGCGGGTGGCGATCGAGAGTCGTCCATAGCGGGATTCCGGGTACGGCAGCGTCGCAGAGCGACGAACAAGAACGCGGGACGCAAACCCAGGGCCGTGACGCCGCCCGGGCGTTACCCGGCGGCATCGAACGATCGCTGGCCGGACTTACGGGCACCCGGCAAAGAACTCATCGATGAATACGACGAAGTCGTTGTTGTCGAACGCACCGTCGGCGCCCGGCAGGCCGCCCTGCACACCCAGGTCCGCCAGCGGGTTGCTGTTGAAGAAGTAGTCGATGAAGATGACAAAGTCGTTGTTGTCGAGCACGCCGTCGGCGCCCTGCACGCCGCCCTGCTGACCCAGGTCGGCTGGGCACAGCGCGGGAACGGCGTCCCGCAGCGTCGCGGCGTAGACGATGACGGGGGATGTGCGGGCGTTAGTGATCCCGGCGTCCATGTTCGCCACACTCGTGTAGCTGACCGGGTTGCCGAAGCTGATCGATGCGAGCGTCTTGCCCACAGGATTGAACGGGTCCGCCTTGGCCTGCAGCGAAGCCGAGGAGATCACCGCCTCGGCGATGCGGACCCGGCCGGGGCCCGACCCTAAGGCGCGGTCGCTCCCCTGCATCCCCCAGTACAGGCCGAGGGTTCGTTGAACGGCCACGCCCGAATCCGGCGCGGGCGGTGGCGTCTGGGTGTGCGCGCCGGCGTTGTTGAAGAGGTGGTCGGGGGCGTAAATCGTCACCGTGGTCGACGTGGCATCGGTGAACGCGAGGGTGACATCGATGCTGGGCCACTTCTGGTTCGCGTCGTTCCTCACGGCGTTGGTCGTCTGGTAGATCAGGCCGATGAGCGTGGACGGGCCGAATGTCTTGTTGGCGGAGAACGACGCCAGTGAGGTTGTCTGCGGCGCGCTGAAGTGGTCGTACTGGTCGAGCCAGGAGGGGAAGTACCCGTTGCTGGTCGTGGCCGTGCCGCCCTGGGACGGCCACATCACGGTGTTGGCCGAGAAGGACATGCCGGCGCTCCCGTTGACGCCGCTGCGGTCGCCGATGTGCACCACGTCCTTCGCCAACGTCGTGCGTGATGGGAAGTAGAGCATGTCCTCGTGCCCTACCGGGCCGTAGGAGTCGAAGCACATGCCCACCGGCAGCGTCGAGGTAGGGGTGTAGGTGTTGAACACCGGGTCGGAGAGCAGGGCAACGGCGTACGACCCCGACGAATCGCCGCCGAAAGCGCGGAAGCCCATGAGGTTCGCCCGGTTCTCGTTGGTCGATCCGATCGGGGGGCCGCCGCCGAAAACCGGCAGCGTGCGTTCGGCGTCGCCGTGCACGATGCCGTTCCAGTTGGCGTTGAGCGGGATGGCCACGTCGGCGTGAACGGCCGACTCGATGATGCGGAGCGTGAGCGTGCCCGTCGCGCCGCCAACGCCGGCCACGCGGATGTAGTAGCTCTGCCCGGCCTGAGCGTTCCAGCGCACGATGGAGCCGATCCCGCAGCCGTTGTCGCTGCACCCGACCAGGGCGCCCGCGCACGAGTCCGCGACGACGCTCATGGTCGTGTTGAAGTTCGTCGTGCCGCCGCAGGTGCGGGCCTCGACGGGGCCGGCGGTCGTGGGCGTGTAGACATACCAGACCGCCGCCGTGTCCGCTCCCCCGCCGCAGGGTGAGACCTCGGTCCCCGTCACGCCAACTGTTGTCCCGGTGTTGTCGCCCGCGAACGCCTGCAGGGGTGATTCACACGTCTGGGCGTGCGCAGTGCCGGCCAGCGAGAGAAGCGCGGCTGAAACCAGCGTGCGTGCGACGGGAGCGGTGATGGGGGTCTGGTGGGACATTGGGTGTTTCCTGTTTTTCTCATCGAAAACGGTGTTAGGGCGAATGTACAGGAAATTTGCATTCCATGCAAACATTCACGGAGATTCCATGGAATATTTCTAGCGATGGTTGTTGTCCCTCCTTTAGAGAAGTAGACTTGGTCCAGAGCACCATGAGCCAAGCCCAAACAATTACCGGCAACGCGGACGACGTCTCATTTGAGGCCGAGGCTCGCGCTGCGATTCAGTGGGTGCGGCTGTCATTCGCCGAAGTTCTTGATGAGCTCGGGTTCGACCCCCGCCGACCCCAGGCGGTTGCCGACCGCTTGGGCATCGGTTCCACACTCGCGTGGCGAGCGGCCCAGATTGTGGTCGAGAACGATGCGCTCACCGCCATCCAGCATCTGCCGGGGACCGCGGCCCGAAAGACGCTGCTGCAAGCGTTCGAGCGGGCGGGCGCCCGCCCGGAAACGGTCAAGGCCGTTCACGAAGCCATCGAGAACTTCGACCGCATGGTCGAGGTGCACGCGGATGACCGAGACACATTCGACCGCATGCTCCTGGGGTTACCCGGGGAGCGTCAGGCTGAGCGCGACGAGGCGCAGCGGCGACTGGCCTTCCTGGGCAACAGCGCCATCTGGGGCGTGGAGCTCAAAACGCGCCTGAGCACGCAGGTCCTCACGCCGGCGGCGGACGGAGCGGGGGAGATGCTCGACCTGACGGCCGTCAGCGGGTTGTCGCGGTTTCGATGGCTGCGGGCGAACGTCCCGTGGCCGGTGTTTGCGCGCCGGTACGTGGACGACGATGGCGCTGAGCAGACCGGCCCCCGGATGGAGCCCTTGGACCCGGCGGGCGATGGGAGCTCGCCTTTGTGGCGTGAGTTCTGTACCGGAAAGCTCCCGGAGATCCGCCGGACAGTGGACAACCAGGGGGTTACGCGCTTCGAGACTGTGGGCGGCACGGCGGGGAACGCCGGCCAGTTCTCATGGTTCAACGCGTGGACCGATCGCGGCGCGTGCTCGCGCTGGCGCGACCCGCGAAACGAGTTCTTCGAGCACAACGTCTGGTCGAGCACGCCCGTCGAGACACTCGTGTTCGACCTGTTCATTCACCGCTCGATCGCCCTGACCATCAAGCCGACAATCCATATTCTCAGCCATCTGCCGAGCGGGCCGGGCGGCGATCATCGCGAGTGCGAGCTGCCGGTCGCCGAGAAGGTCGTGGAGATTCCCGGCGGGCCGTTCGACCTGATGATGCCGGAGCTCCCGGCGTACCCGCGCATGATGGCGAAGGTCTTCGCCCACACCGGCTTCGACGCGACGGAGTTCGCGGCATACCGCTTCCGGATGCGCTTCCCCCCCATCGCATCGCGGGCCGTGCTGCGGTACCAGCTGCCGGAGAGGCCATGACCCCGACGCCACACAGCCACGCCGGCGCAGGGGATGGCGTCGGCGACGACGACTTGGACCGTCTCATCCACGCGTGGCTGCGACGCGAGTTCGCCGTGCCTGACGACCTGTCGCAGCGGGTTTGGGTCTTGCGGCCATCCTCTGTGACCTTCGTCCGGACTGCCGTCACGTGCTCAGCACGCGCCCCTCGCTGGCGAGCGCGGCCTCGCGCACGCTCTCGTGCATCGTCGGGTGGGCGTGGACGGTGGCGATGAGCTCCTCGGTCGTCGCTTCCAGGCGGCGGGCAAGCGTCAGCTCGGCGATGAGCTCGGTCGCCTGATCACCCATGATGTGGGCGCCCAGGATCTCGCCGCGCGGCAGGCCGCGGATGATCTTGGTGAAACCGTCGGTGTGGGCGGCGGCGATGGCCTTGCCCAGCGCGCTGAAGGGGAACGTGCCGGTCTCGTAATCTTTCCCCTTGACCTTCCCCTCGGCGATCAGGGCCTGCTCGGTCTTGCCGACGCTGGCGACCTGCGGGATGCAGTAGGTGCAGCCGGGGATGATCCCGTAGTCGATCGGGTGCGGTTCGTGTGCGTACTTGCCCTTCTTCCAGGCGATCCGCTCGACGCAGAGGTACGCCTCCTCGCTCGCGACGTGGGCGAGCCATGGCGGACCGATGACGTCGCCCACGGCGTAGACGCCGGGGAGGTTGGTTTTGTAGTCGATCGCTTCGTCCTTCGTCACGCCCGGCTTGAAGTCGGTGACGATGTGCCCCTTCTCGATGGCCAAGCCCAGCGACGGGTCGCAGAGCCCGTCGGTGCGGCCGACGACGCCGATCGCCAGCAGCACCTTCTCCGCCTCCAGCACCTGCTTCTTGCTGTCGTCGAGCTTGCCGTTGACCATCGGCGCGACGGTGACCTTCACCCCGTTCCCGGTCTTCTCGACGGCGGTGGTGCCGTGCCCGGTCATGATGGTCATGCCGTGCTTGGAGTAGAGCTTCTGCATAGCGGTCGAGACGTCTTTGTCCTCGACGGGGAGGATGCGGTCGAGCATCTCGATGATGGTGACCTTGGTCCCCATCGAGTGGTAGAAGTATGCGAACTCCATGCCGATGGCGCCGGCGCCGACGACGACGAGGCTCTTGGGCTGCTGCTTGTTGTACATCGCCTCCCGGGCGCCCCATATCGTCGTGCCGTCGAACTTCGCGAAGGGGAGGTCGCGGGCGACGCTGCCGGTGGCGACGATGACGTTGTCGGCGGTGAGGGTCTGCTTCGTCGCGCCCGGCTTGGCGGGGGCGCTGGTCAGCTCTTCCTGCACCTGGCACTCCTGCACCTCAACCGTGCACTTGCCGCCGCTAGCGGAGGTGGCGGCCTTGGTGAGTTTGGCGTTCCCGTTGAACACCGTCACCTTGTTCTTCCGCATCAGGAACTCGACGCCCTTGTTCAGCTTCGCCGAGACGTCGCGCGAGCGCCCGATCACGCGCTCCCAGTCGAAGCTCACTTCCCCGCTGATCTTCAGGCCCCAGAACTTCTGGTCCTCCTGCTTCCTCATCTTCTCGACCAGCTCGGCGTTGGCGAGGAGCGCTTTGCTGGGGATGCACCCCCAGTTGAGACAGACCCCGCCCAGCTTGGCCCGCTCGACGATCGCCGTCTTGAACCCGAGCTGGCCCGCGCGGATCGCGGCCACATACCCGGCGGGGCCGCCACCGATGACGATGATGTCGAAGTGCGTGTCGGACATAAGGAGAAACCCTTGTTGAAAGGGGTGCGAGGTGAAAGGGGCCGACTATAGAGTAAGTCCGTGCGAGTGGGCCTGCCGGTAAGCTGAGCTTGGAGCTTCACCATGCCCAGTTCCTGGAAACGCGCAGTCGAGTGGTCCGCACCGATCTGGGTTGGTCTGGCGGTGTGGCTGGGTCGGTTGGACGCGGATGTAGAGATTGAGTGGCTGAGACTGCGTGCCGCCTCGGCGTTGGTCACGCTGTCGCTCACCGCCGTTTTCTGGATCGTTGTGGTGATCGCGCTGCGTCCCCTCACGGCTTCGGGGTCGGCTCCACGCGCCCGTTTCTTTCTCATCTCGGCGCTGGTGTTGTCGTGGTGCCTGGGCTACCAAGCCCTGGTTCGCATCGGTACCACCGCCCCCGATTACTCGTATGTGCTTAACAACCGGCTGTTGGCGTTTGTGCCCGCGTTGATCCTCATCTTCGGGGTCCGTGAATGGCTGGGCCGGGGCCCGAGCAGGAGATCGCAACGCGGCGCATGCCTCTCCTGCGGCTACAACCTTGCGGGCCTCCGTCCGGACGCTCCATGCCCCGAGTGCGGAACCGCACGCACCCTTTCCGACCTCAACAATCCCGCGTGAACGACCCGTACATACTCGCCGGTGAAGCCGAACGCCTGCACGCGATGATCCTCGCGGGCCACCCGTGCATCCGCATCGTGACCGGCGAGGAACAGGAGATGCTGCTGGCCGCCCGGCAGGCCGGTCTCAACATGGGGCGACCCGTCCTGGAGTGGTCGGTGCTCTCAGGGGTTAAAGAAGGGTTGCTGGAAGGAGCCAAGGCAGTGCCGCAGACGGAGCACCCTGCGGCAGCCCTCTACTACTTCTCAACCGTCAATCGCCCGTCGGTCATCATCACGGCCGACCTGGTGCCGCACCTGAAAGACGACCGCACGCTGCGCGCTTGGCGCGAGCTGGTGGCGCACCTGACGCGTCGCCACCGCGACCATGACGACGGCAGCACGCTGGTCATGATCGACCACGCGACCGACACGCCGGCGGTCGTCGAGCAGCACTCGCTTCTGCACACGCCCGCCCTTCCCGACACGCCCCGCATGGAGGACATCGTCCGCCGGGCGTTCAAGCGGCTCCACCGCCAGAAGCCGATCGCCGTCGCGGCGACGCAGTCGACCCTCGACGCGGTCGTCAGGTCGCTGGCGGGCCTGAGCCAGCGCCAAGCCGAGCTGATCCTCCGTGAAGCCGTCGCCGATGATCGCCGGTTCGACGACAAGGACATCCCGGCGATCCTTATTGCCAAGCGCCGCATGCTCGGCGCGAGCGGCGCGCTGGAGGCCGTGGAGGCGCCGACAGACCTCTCGCAGATCGGCGGGATGACAAACCTGAAGAAATGGCTGGAGATGCGCCGCGACGCGCTCTCGCCCAAGGCCGCGGCGTTCGGGGTGGCACCGCCCAAGGGCGTGCTTCTGCTGGGCGTGCAGGGCGCCGGCAAGAGCCTGTGCGCCAAGGCGGTGGCGACGGCGTGGCAGGTCCCGCTGCTGCGGCTCGACGCTGGGAGCCTGTACGACAAGTTCGTCGGCGAGAGCGAGCGCCGGCTCCGCACGGCGCTGGACCAGGCCAAGGCGATGGCGCCGGTGGTGCTCTGGATCGACGAGATCGAGAAGGCGTTCGCGTCGGCGGCGAGCCAGTCGACCGACGGCGGGCTCAGCAAGCGGATGTTCGGCACGCTGCTGACCTGGATGCAGGAGCGCACCAGACCGATCTTCCTGGTGGCGACGGCCAACGACATCGAGGCGTTGCCCCCGGAGCTGCTGCGGAAGGGGCGCTTTGACGAGATCTTCTTCGTCGACCTGCCGGGCGAGGCGGCGCGGCGCGACATCTTCTCGATCCACCTGCGTAAGCGCGGGCGCGACGCCGCGGTTTTCGACGTTGACGCGTTGGCGCGCACGACCGCGGGGTTCAGCGGCGCGGAGATCGAGCAGTCGATCTGCTCGGCGCTCTGCACGGCCTTTGCCGAAGGCCAGGCGCTTGAGACGCGGCACATCCTCGACGCGCTCCGCACGAGCCCCCCGTTGTCGGTGACGATGGCGGAGAAGATGCAGGCGTTGCGCGACTGGGCGCGTGGACGCTGCGTGCCGGCGGATTGACCGCCGGCGTTTCCGAAGGTCCGTCAGCGCATCGCCGCGTCCATCTGGCGCTTCTCGAGCGCGCTGGCGCCCTCGACAGGCACGTCCTTCAGCATCGCGTCGATGATCCCGTCGGTCGTCACCTGGTCGGCCTCGGCGTTGAAGTTGGTGAGGATGCGGTGGCGCAGGACGGGGCGGGCGACGGCGCGCACGTGCTCGGGCGTGGCGTGGGTGGCGCCGTCGAGCAGCGCCTTGGCCTTGGCCGCGAGCACGAGGTACTCGCTGGCGCGCGGGCCGGCGCCCCAGCCGACGTAGTCGGTGACCATCTTTGGGCGGGCGCTTTCCATCGGCTCCTTGACGCGCGTGGTGCGCACGAGGCGGAGGGCGTACTTCAGCACGTGCTCAGGCACCGGCACGGCGCGGACGAGCGTCTGGATGTGCTCGATGTCGTGGGCGCCGAGGATCGCCTCGACGTCGCTCAGCCCGGTGCCGGTCGTGCGCTTGATGATCGCCAGCTCTTCCGCTTCGGACGGGTAGCCGATCTTGATCTCGAACATGAACCTGTCGAGCTGCGCCTCCGGCAGGGGGTACGTCCCTTCCTGCTCGATGGGGTTCTGCGTCGCCAGCACGAAGAACGGGCTGGGCAGCGCGTGCTGCACGCCGCCGATGGTCACCTGGCGCTCCTGCATCGCCTCGAGCAGCGCGGCCTGGGTCTTGGGCGGGGTGCGGTTGATCTCGTCGGCCAGAAGCACGTTAGCGAAGACCGGGCCCTTGACGAAACGGAGCGAGCGGGAGCCCGTCGTTTTGTCCTCCTCGATCACCTCGGTGCCGGTGATGTCGCTGGGCATCAGGTCGGGCGTGAACTGGATGCGCGAGAATCCGAGGCTGAGCGTGCGGGCGAGCGTGGAGATCAGGAGCGTCTTGGCCAGGCCCGGCACGCCGACCACCAGCGCGTGCCCGCGGCAGAAGACCGCCATGAGGACCTGGTCGACCACCGCGTCCTGCCCGACGATGACCTTGTGCACCTGATCCTTGAGCTGGAGGAACTTCGCCCGTGCCAGCTCGGCATCGGCGGCGTGGGTTGCGGCGGGGTCTGCGGGGAGTTGGCTCATGGAGAGAGGGTAGCGGAAGAGGCCGGGGACAACCGAGCCGCCAGTGCTCGGTTGTGCGAGGTCGTCGTGTGGCGGCTGCACCAGGCTCGCAGAGCCGAGCCTGTGCCGGTGGCGCTCACTCGTACAGCTTTACCGGTTCTTGAGGTTCTGTTCGAGCTGCTTTGCCTGCTCCGGCGTGAGGAGCTTGCGGACGCCCTCGATCAGCGCCTGATGGTCTTCCCGGGAGGGGTAGCCGCCCTTCGACTTTGCGCCCGTTTCGCGGATCATGGCGCGGACATTGGCGTCCTGCTCGGGTGTGAGGTCGAGCCCCGCCAGGAGGCGCTCGGTCTGATCCTTGCGCATCGCGGTGAGCGTCTTGAGCGAACGCGCCAGTTCCCGGATCACCAGCGCGTTGTCAACCCGGCGGCGGACCTGCGGATCGTCGAGCGGCGCCGGCGCCGGCACGGGTGTGGCGCCCGGCTGGTCGCAGGTCATCATGCCCTCACCCATCATGGAGCCATCGGACATGGGTTCGGCTCCGGCGCCGCCGCGGCGGGTTTCGGTCAAAGGACCGCGGCTTGGCTCATTCGGTCCCCCTTCGCGGGAGAACTCGGTCAGGTACTCGTTGACGACGGTGCGGAGCAGGACGGCCTTTTCGACCGGGAGCGCCTTGGCGAGCCGGTCGAGCAGCGGCGGCTCCCAGAGCTGCGGCGCCTTCTGGCGGAGCTCGCGGATAAGCGGCACGGCGGCGCGCTGATCGCCGCCCTGGCGCCCCGACTGAATCTGCAGGAACAGGCCGTGGTGTTCACTCAGGCACCGGGCGACTTCCGCCTCGTGCGCGGCGAGCACCTTTTCCGCGGCTTTCTTCGCCTCGCCGTCGAGCTTGAGCAGCGGGATAGCCGCGGCTTCGGGTCGCTCCTCCAGCCGGATGAGCGTCCCGTCGGCGCCGCGCGCAACAAGGGTTGGGCGGGTGGGCTTCACGGTGAGTTTCGGGCCCCCGAGGACAGCTTCGGGAGCGGGCTCGGCCTTGGGCGGTTCGGCCTTCTGAAGGCCCGGTTGAGCGTGGAGGGCCGCCGCGAGGCAGACGGCGACGAGGCCGGCAAGCGTGGCGATTAGGATGGTCCGTGTATCCCGGTTCATGGGGGAGGCTCCGGCGGCCGCGAGGCAGAACGTGCGTGCGCGGCGTTTGTTGCTAATTCGCCAGGCGCACGACAATGGATGCGCCCGGGTTAAGCGTCCCTTCCTCGTTTCCGAGCAACACCTGTCGGCCGACTGGGGGTATTTCGAGTCCGGTGACGTCTGAGAGCCTCTTCACATGGCGCCCGAGGTTGACTACTACGGCGATGCGCTCGCGCGGGATGGCGCGGCTGAAGACCAGCAGGCCGGGATCCGTCTGGTCGACCACGTGAAGATCGCCCGATCGCAGCGCCGGCGACGAGTTTCGCAGTCTGATCAGCGATTTGTAGTGGTTGAGGAGCGAATCGACGCCGGGCACGGCCTGTGCCTCGACGTTGACGGCGTTCGCGTCGGCGTTGGGTTTGCGCCACGGCTTGCCGGTCGTAAACCCGGCCCCTGTTCCGGCGCTCCACTGCATGGGCGTGCGGATGTCCGGGTCAGGTTTGTCGCCCGTCATGCCGATCTCTTCGCCGTAGTAGAGGAATGGGATTCCAGGCATGGTGAGGAGGATGGTCGCGCCGGCTCGGGCCTTGGCCGAGTCGCCCTTGAGCGCGGTCATGATGCGAGCCTGGTCGTGGTTGGTGAGGAAGGTGCCGTACGCGCCCACGGGAAAGGCTTCCCAGGACTTGCGCAACGCCTTGGCGAGCGGCGCCGCTTTGCCGCTCTTAAGCGCTTCGACGAGCTTGGCCTCAAGCTCGAATTCGAAGGCGGAGTCCATGCCGCCTCCGTTGACGTACGCGGCGACGTCGCGCGTACCCGACCACACCTCGCCGACGGTGAAACAATCCGGCTTGACCGACTTGCAGAACCGCTGGAACTCCGCGAGCCAGGCGTGAGTCTCCGGCGTGTTCTCCTGCTGCTGACCGCGCTCGATGAGGTGGCGGATAGCGTCGAGCCGAAAGCCGTCAACGCCCATGTCCGTGAGCCAGAATCTAGCTGTATCGTGGATCTCGGCGGTGACGGCGGGGTTGCGGAAGTTCAGGTCGGGCATGTCGTGGTTGAAGAGGCCGAAGTAGAAGCCCGCCTCTTTCGGTCCGCCGGCGCGTTCTGCGCTGTGCCAAACGCTCTGGTTCCACGGGCCCTTCCACGATGGCCGCGTCTCCTCCCAGATGAACCAGTCGCGCCTGGAAGCTTCGGGGCCTTTCACCGCCTCCCTGAACCAGGGGTGCTCGTCGGAGCAATGGTTGACGACGAAGTCGATAATCACCTTGATGCCACGCTTGCGACATTCGGTGGCGAACCGTTTGAAGTCGTCGTTGGTGCCGTAGTCCGTCTCGATGGCTCGGTAGTCGGTTGTGTCGTACCCGTGGTAGCTGGGTGACTGCGTGACCGGCATCAACCACAGAGCGCCGATGCCCAGAGTCTTCAGGTAGTCGAGCCGGTCGATCAACCCCTGAAAGTCGCCGATCCCGTCGTTGGCCAGCGGGCCGGTGGTGGAGTCGGCGAAGGAGCGCACGAAGACCTCGTAGAACACGGCGTCATTCCACCACCCGGTGGCGGCGGCCGCTTGCTTCGGTTCGCCCGGTGCCGCGGCGGGAGCCGGGTTTGTCGTCGGCTGGGCAAGTGACGATGCGGCAACGGTCAGCGCCGCCAAGTTGGCGAGGGTGTATCGCATGGTGGATTGTTCTCACGCGTATAAGGATGGGCCGCGGGAATGAAGCGATGGCTTATAGAGGGGTCGTCGGTCACAGGTTGTGTTCAATTGGCGGCGTTTTGCGGACGCGGGTGAGGGCTGCAACCGTGGTCCCTCTGCAGTATGCGGCACGGGCTTTGGCATAAAATGACAGATTCCTGTCTACGCCGAGGGACGGTGTGCGATTTGGTGGACATTCGCGGCGCTTTGGAGTGAGGTGGTTGCTGGGGTCTTTCGATGCCACCCGATGAGGGTGGCCGGAGGCGCACACAATGGAGCTGTGGCCAGCGAAGCTTCAGGGATGCTGATCGGGGTCCGGCAAACGGCGTCGGCCGGGGGACTGGCGGGCCACGAGTACGCGCCAGGCACCGTTACTGACCGCGTGCGTGCGTGGGCCGCGGCGTTCACCGCGGGGCTTCTGGGGCTCGGGGTGGTTGGTGCTGTGGTGGTGGTGGGGGTGGCGCTGCTCAGTGCGGCCAAGCCGGTATGGTGGCGCGAGGGGGCACCGCCAGTCGCCGGCGGACTCGACCGGTCCACTCTTGCCGGCGCGCTGGACAACGGCGCGTGGACGGTCGTCACGGAGGTGCGCCCGATGGCGGTCGATCCGGCCGGCCCGCCGCAAGCCGTCAGCGAGCCGTGGTCGGTTTCGCTGACGGCCGACAGTGCGTCGGCGTGGCTCAGCGAGAAGCTGCCGCGGTGGGTGGAGGCTCAGGGGCGCTCGGCGATGATTCCGCGGGATGCGGAGCTGCAGGCGGCGTTCGACGCGGGCGTGATCAAGCTTGGCGCGCGGCTGCCGGGGCCCGCCGGTGGGGACCGCTTCCTGTCGCTTGCGGTGCGGCCGCGGATTGATGGTGAGGGACTCTGGCTCCCCGCGTCGTCCGCGTCGGTGGGGCGTCTGAGCGTTCCTCTGGCGACTGTCCTGAGCGAGGCGCAGGGTGAATTGGCGGAGGTGCTGCGAGGCGACAGGCCCGCGTTGTCCGGGGCC
>DASPMT010000085.1:0-2770 GCA_035626935.1 Phycisphaerales bacterium
CCCGGCGGTTCGACGCCACCATGATCTACAGCGAGGAGCGCGGCCTGATCGTCGACTACCTGGGCACGCACCAGCACCTGGCGGTGGACATTCATGTGTCGGTCGACGGTGACGGCGGGCTGCGCCTGCGCTCAGGTGATCAGCGGTTCTACGAGGGCTTCCTGGGCTTCCGGTTCCCCCCTCTCTTCACGGGCGTCGCGGACGTGAAAGAGTGGTACGACGACGACCGCGGGCAGTACGGCATCAGCGTGAACGTGCACAACGACAGGTGGGGGCCGCTCTTTGGGTACAGCGGCTGGTTCACTGCCGACTGGCTCACCTGCCGGTTAGGAGAAGTCCCCGCGGATGTCAAGCCGCTCCGCGAAGAGCGCCGTGAGTAGGGGGGCTCGGTCAGGCCTTGCCCAGCAGGTGCATCAACAGAGCGTTCTGCGCGTGCAGCCGGTTCTCCGCCTGGTCGAACACCACCGACGCCGGTCCGTCGACCACATCCGCGGTGACCTCCACGCCGCGCTCCGCCGGCAGGCAGTGCATGAAGATCGCCCCGCCCGCGTTGGCCATCATCGCGCTGTTCACCTGGTACGGCCTGAACGCTTTGAGCCGCTTGGGCGCATCCTTGTGGTGCATGCTTACCCAGGCGTCGGTGTAGATCACGTCCACACCCTGCAGGTCGTCCAGGTCGGTCGTCGCGGTGAACGAGCCGCGGCCTTGCACCAGTCCCCGCACCGCTGCTGTGTCACGCTCGCCGAGGCCGTACCCGTCCGGGGTCACCACCAGCATGTGCCCGCCGAGCATCACGACCGCCTGGGCCAGCGAGAGGGCGACGTTGTTGCCGTCACCGACGTACGCGACCGTCTTCCCTTCGACCGCGCCCAGATGCTCGGTGATCGTCAGCACGTCCGCCAACGCCTGGCAGGGGTGGTGGGTGTCGCTCAGGGCGTTCACGACGGGCACCGAACAGCTGGCCGCCAGTTCTTCCAGCGATTCCTGGCTGTACACGCGGGCGACAATGCAGTCGCAGAAACGCTCGAGGTTGCGGCCATAGTCCGGCACGCTCTCCCGCTCGCCGATCCGCTCCTTCGAGTGGTCGTAGAACAGCGCGTGCCCGCCCAGCCGGTTGACGCCCACCTCGAACGACACCCGCGTACGGAGCGACGGTTTCTCGAACAGCATCACCACGCTCGTGCCCGCGAGCGAGCGGGCCCCGAAGCGCCGGTCACGCTTCCCCTTCGCCGCGGTGTTCAGCACGGCGCGCAGCTGCGCCGGCGACAGCGCGTCGAGCGTCAGGAAGTCAGCAGGAAAGGGCGGGGTGCGTTTGGCCATGGGTCTCTCGCAGGCAGCATCCGGGAGCAGGAACGGGGAACACCGGTCCCGCAACAGGGGAAGGGGAAGCATACCCCGCCGCCCTGCGCACCTGTTCCCCGCGGCTTTTACTCCTCGTCATCCGCTACCATCGGCGGCACCCACCGAAGCGAGAACGAACCCATGGACCCCGACACCATCCTGCTGACGGCCGAAGAGGCCATGACCAAGGGCATCGATCACCTGAAGAAGGAACTGCACGGCATCCGCACCGGCCGCGCGAGTCCTTCTCTCGTCGAGTTCGTCAAGGTCGAGTACTACGGCTCGATGACCGACCTCAAGAGCATCGCCAGCATCAGCGTTCCCGAGGCGACGCAGCTGCTCATCAAACCCTTCGACAAGGGCGCCCTCAACGACATCCGCAAGGGGATCGAGGCCAGCGGCCTGGGGCTCGTCCCTAACTCCGACGGCCAGCAGATCCGCATCAACCTCCCCGCGCTCTCAGGCGACCGCCGCAAGCAGCTCGCTGCGCACTGCAAGAAGCTCTCGGAGGAGACGAAGGTGCAGCTGCGCAACGCGCGGCGTGATGCCAACAAGCACGCCGACTCTATCAAGGCGACTCTCCCTGAAGCGGAGCTTGAGACGCTCAAGGAAGAGGTGCAGGAACTGCTGAAGAAGTACGAGGCGCAGGCCGACGAGATGGTCGCCAAGAAGCAGAAAGAGATCGAGACCGTCTGAGCCCGGCGTCCACCCTCCCGCTGAGGAGGCTGGCCATCCGTCCGCGCGTGAAAACCGAGCGACGAAGCGACGCGGGCCTCAAGCCCGCGTTTTTCATGCCCGATCAATGGCCAATGAACGCTGTTCAGTGAGTCGGTCCAGCTTGTCCAAAACCCGTACTCCATCGCCTAACCTTCCTGTCCCGCGGCGGAAGGATCCGTCGCGATCCCCTGCGTCTTGACCCGAAAACCGTCCCCTTTTGCCTCGTTCTTCCGCCATGGCAACCACCTCTCTCAAGGCCGTTCCCCCTTCCGTGAACGGCTGGAACGCCGAGTACCTGCAGTCGGTTTATGAGCAGTACAAGTCCGACCCGGCGAGCGTTCCTGTCGACATGCAGTCGTTCTTCGCCGGATTCGATCTGGCGGTCAGCACCGGCGGGGCCGCCGGTGCCGCCGCGGGAGCGGGAGGCGGTGGTGACAACCGCGAAGCGCTGCGCCTGTTCGCCGGCGTGCGCAGCCTTGTCGACGCGTACCGACGCTTCGGGCACGTCGGGGCCAGGATCGACCCCTTCGGGCGGGCCAGGCCGCGCGATAGGGCGGTCGAGCTCGCGGCGCACGGTCTGTCCCCGGCCGACATGGACAAGCAGGTCGACGCCGGCGACTTCCCCATTGCCAAGGGGTCCACGCTCCGCCAGGTGGTCGATGCGCTCGAGCAGACCTACTGCGGCTCAGTCGGCGTGCAGTTCATGCATATC
>DASPMT010000086.1:0-3417 GCA_035626935.1 Phycisphaerales bacterium
CCACCGGGATCGTCGGCGACGTCGTCAACGTCCGCAAGGGTTTCGCCCGCAACTTCCTGCTCCCCCGCGGGCTCGCCGAGACCCCCTCCGAAGCCAAGATCAAGGACCTCCAAAGCAAGCGCAAGGAGGCCATCAAGCACCTCGCCGAGCTCCGCAAGAGCCGTGAGGCGCTGGTTGAGAAGCTCGAGGGTCACGAGCTCACGATGATCCGCTCCTGCAACGACCTGGGCATCCTCTACGCCGCCGTCACCCAGCACGAGATCGCCGCCGAGCTCGAAAAGGCCGGCTTCAAGGGCATCGCGGACCGCGAGGTCCGTCTCGGCCAGCCGATCAAGCGCGTCGGCGACTACCCGATCACGATCAAGTTCCAGCTCCAGGCCGTCCCCGAGGAGGAGACGTCCACCAAGGCCAAGGCCGCCAAGAAGGAAGACAACGCCCCGCTCGAGGCCCACGTCCAGCTGCACGTCAAGCCCGATCGTGAACTGAACATCGGTCGCCGCGACCGTGACGAGGCCCCCAAGGCCGCTGAGGGCGAGGGCGCTGCCCCCGCCGAGGGCGCCGAAGGTGACGAAGGGAAGCGGGCCAAGGACAAGTCCGCTAAGTTCGACACCGCCAAGCCGGGCCAGAAGAAAGACGACGCGGGCGAGAAGCCCGCTAAGGCGCCCAAGGCTGAGAAGGCCGACAAGGGCGAGAAGAAGACCGAGAAGAAAAAGTAACCCCGCGGCTTCTGATCACCCCGACTAACTAGTAACCGAAAGACCCGCGGAAACGCGGGTCTTTTTCCATCCCCCTATAGGGGGGCCGGCGCACTCGGCGTGCAATAGAGTGGGCCGGACCCCGTTTCTCCGATAGTCTTCGTTGACGGCCGCTGCTGCATTGCCGTGCCCGGCCGCCGCCTTGAGGCTCACCCGCTCGACGACGCTTCACGGAGGGTTCGCCGCATGTCTCTGCAGCCCGCTTCACCGACCCCGCCCGCCGTTGCACCCGCGAGCCGGCCGGCACCGATCCGCCGCGCCGTGTCGCCGTCGATGTCGCCCCTCAACCCGCGCAAGTTCGGTTTCGACGAGGCCCGCCACCTTCTTCTTCGCGCCGGCTTTGGCGGCACCCCCCGGCAGGTGCAGGCGCTCCAGTCCTGGGGGCTCGAGAAGTCGGTCGACTATCTCATCAACTTTGACAAAGTGGGCGACGACCCGGTCGCCCCAGATCTGTTCGACCGCGACATCATGCGCCCGCCGACCGCGGACGAACGGGCAGAGCAGCGCCGAGCCCAGTCGGCGCGCGACGAGGACACGATCGCCAGGTTCCGCGCGCTGCGCCAGCGCGCCGAAGCAAACGACCGCGAGCAGATGAAGCGCCTGCAGCACTGGTGGCTCAAGAAGATGATCGAGACCAGCCGCCCCCTGCAGGAGAAGCTCACCCTCTTCTGGCACGGGCACTTCGCCACGTCTTACCGGACGATCGAAGACTCGTACCACATGTTCGCGCAGAACACCCTCTTCCGCAGGCACGCCGCCGGCGACTTCACGCAGCTCCTCCACGGCATCGTCGAGGACCCGGCGATGATCGCCTACCTCGACAACAACGACAGCCGCAAGAACAAGCCCAACGAGAACCTCGCCCGCGAGCTGATGGAGCTCTTCAGCCTCGGCGTCGGCAACTACACCGAAGGCGACATCAAGGAGGGCGCCAAGGCCCTCACCGGGTTCACCTTCCGCGACGACAGCTTCCAGTTCGAGAAGAACAACCACGACGACGGGCCCAAGACCATCCTCGGCGCCTCGGGCCGGCTCGACGGGCACGCGTTCGTCGACGCGATCCTCCGCCAACGCGCCTGCGCACAGTTCATGGCCGCCAAGTTCTACCGCTTCTTCGTCGGCGACTTCCCTACCGGCGACAAGCAGCTTGACGCCGCCGCCAACACGTTCGTCAACGAGATGGCCACGGTGTTCCGCGGCAACTACCACGTCGGCAAACTACTCAAGAGGGTGCTCATGAGCGAGCACTTCTTTGACCCCGCCGTCCGCAACGAGCAGATCAAGAGCCCGGTGATGCTCGCCGTGGGCACGGTCCGGTCGCTGAATACGCCCGTCCGCGAACTGAGCGTCCTCGCCGACGCCTGCGACAAGATGGGGCAGAACGTCTTCTTCCCCCCGTCGGTCAAAGGGTGGGACGGCGGCCGCTCGTGGATCAACACCAGCACCCTCTTCGTGCGCCAGAACCTCACCGTCTTCCTCCTGTCCGGTCGCCGGGCGAACGGGCGCGACGGCATGGCCGACAAGGAACCGTTCCCCGGCTCCGAGCTGCTCGCCCAGCTCGCCGACGCGTACCCGGAAGATTTCAAGAGCGGCGCCGTCTCCGGCAAGCTCGACGCCATTCTCAAGTTTACCGTCGGCACGCCCGCTCCGGCCGCCCGCGCCGTCCTCGACGATTTCATCGCCGACCGGGCTCCCGACGGATCGATCGACGACACGGTCATGCGCGATCTCATGATGCTCATCACCAGCCTCCCCGAGTACCAGCTCTGCTGACGGAGCGGCTCGCTCCTGCTCCGTGCTCAGGCTTCCTTTTTCTACCCCACGCCCCACCCTGCATCGCACGTCCAAAGGAGTTCCCCCGTGGCCGACCGTGAAATCACCGCCTTCACCCGCCGCGAGTTCCTGTTCACCGGTCTGACCCTCGCGTCCGCAGCGGTCGCCGTCCCCTCCTTCATCCAGCGTTCGGCGCTGGGCATGCAACCCGCGGCCGGGCTCAGCACCACTCCCGGCGTCCCGGATGAGCGCATCCTGGTCGTGGTGCAGCTCTCGGGCGGCAACGACGGGCTTAATACCGTCGTCCCCTATCTCGACGACTCGTACTACCGGGCCCGCCCCGTCATCGGCATCAAGGCCGACCAGGTGCTCAAGCTGGGCAAGAGCGACGTCGGGCTCCATCCCAGCCTCACCGGCCTCAAGCAGCTGTTCGACGACGGCATGCTCAGCGTCGTGCAGGGCGTCGGCTATCCCAACCCCAACCGCTCCCACTTCAAGAGCATGGACATCTGGCACACGGCCGACACGACCGCCACCGGTGACGGCTGGCTCGGCCGCTACTTCGACGCCGAGTGCTGCGGCTACGGCAAGGGCGACCGCGGCCGGGCCGAAGGCCCCGCCCCCGAACCCATCGGGCAGCCCGGCATCGCCGTCCAGCGCGACGCCCCTCTCGCCATGCGCGGCCGCAACGCCCAGCCGATCGCCTTCGAGAACGCCGAGAGCTTCCGCTGGACCGGCGGGCTCGAGAAAAAGGACCTCACGAAGTACTACGACCGCCTCACGCGCAACGACGGCGGCGCAGAGCAGGCCGTGACGGACGCCAACAGCAACTTCCTCACCCGCACCGCGCTCGACGCGCAGGTCAGCAGCGACATGATCCGCAAGGCGG
>DASPMT010000087.1:0-7535 GCA_035626935.1 Phycisphaerales bacterium
AGCGTCGTAGCGCCGCCAGCTTGAGCAACCGGGCTGGCAGCGTGGGCAACGGGACCGGGTACGGCGGGCACTTCAGGGCCGTGCAGGGGTTCAGGTACCTGGGAGAGAAGGCGTGACCATCTACAGGTACCCAAGTGGCGGCGAGTTCGGCGAGGCGTGCGAGAGGCTCGCCGTTGAGCTGGGGTTTGCGCCCGTGTGCAAGCCGGCCGATGCCGTCGTCGCCATCGCCCCGCTGCTGACGCGCCGCCTGCTGCCGGGCGACTACCTCGCCCCGCGCCACGGCACGCTGGTTTTTCACCCCAGCGCCCTGCCGTACCGCCGCGGCCCCGACGCGGTCCGACGCACGGTCGCGGCGGGCGAGCGGGTCTCGGCGGCGACGTGGTTCTGGTGCGCGGAGGGATGGGACACGGGCGACGTGTGCGAGGCGGAGGTGGTCGTCCTGAGCCCCGGCGAGTCGCCCGGCCGCGCGTACTACACCCGGTTCGTCCCCGCGGGCCTCCGCGCCCTGCGGCGGGCGCTGGAGGGCGTGCGTGCCGGCACGCCGCGCCGGGTGCCGCAGGACCCGGCGCTGGCCACCTACGAGCCGGCCCCTGCTCGGAGTGGCGTGTGAACGCCCCCGCCCAGCCGCCGCGGAACCCCGCCGCTCTTTCGCCCGCCGACGTCGCCCGTTTGCTCTCGCTCGCGTCCCGGCGAGAAGTGACAGAGGCGATGGTGGGAGACGACCTGGCGGCGGGCGCACCGACGAACCCGGACGGAACCGTCAACCTCATGCACTACGCGGCGTGGCTGGTGAGGCAGCAGGCAGAGGACCCCGCCCGTGGCGATCGACCCCCGCAAGCTCAAACCCGGTGAACTGGCCAAGCTGCTCAACTCCACGCCGCTGGGCGAGGTGATCAGCGAGCGCCAGCTCCACCGGCACCGCACGCGGGCGGGCTTCGCCATTACCGGTGACGGCACACCGGGCCTCGTCGACCTGTTCCGCTACGTCGCCTGGCTGGTCCTTTCCCGGCACAGCCGCCCGGCCGCCGCGTCCAAGCCGGCGCTGAGCGGGTACGACGCGCTCAAGGAGCGGGCACGCCAGCGGAACGCCGAGCTCTCGCTCTCCGGCCGCGACATCGGTGCCTTGCCGCGGGTCGTCAACCCCGAGCGCCGAGCCAAGGCCGCGCGTGACTTCCGGTTCTTCTGCGAGGCGTACTTCCCGCAGACATTCCATCTGGAGTGGTCAGACGACCACCTCCGCGTCATCGCCAAGATCGAGCAGGCCGTGCTGCAGGGCGGTCTGTTCGCGATGGCCATGCCCCGCGGCAGCGGCAAGACCAGCCTCTGCGAGATCGCCTGCCTGTGGGCCATGCTCTACGGCCACCGCGACTTTGTCGCGCTGATCGGGTCCGATGAGGAGCACGCCGCAGGGATGCTGGAGAGCATCAAGGCGGAGCTGGAGAACAGCGACGCGCTGGCGGAGGACTTCCCGGAAGTCTGCCACCCCATCCGCTCGTTGGAGGGCATCCACCAGCGGGCATCCGGTCAGCTCTACCAGGGCAAGCAGACGCACATCGGATGGACGGCGCGAGAGATTATCCTGCCGACCATCGCCGGCTCCGCGGCCTCGGGCGCAATTATCCGCGTCGCCGGGCTCACCGGCCGAATCCGCGGCATGAAGCACAAGCGGACCGACGGCACCTCCGCCCGCCCGTCGCTGGTGCTGATCGACGACCCGCAGACCGACGAGTCGGCGCGGTCGCCGTCGCAGTGCGCCACCCGCGAGCGCATCCTCGCCGGCGCCGTGCTCGGCCTTGCTGGTCCGGGCAAGAAGATTGCCGGGCTCATGACGCTGACGGTCGTGCGGCCTGAAGACTTGGCCGACAGGCTCCTCGATCGGGACAAGCACCCTCAGTGGCAGGGGGAGCGGACCAAGATGGTCTACGCCTTCCCTGTGCGCGAGGCCCTGTGGCAGAAGTACGCCGAGGCGCGGGCCGAAGGGCTGCGCGCCGACCGCGGCCTCACCGACGCCACCGAGTTCTACCGCCGCAACCGTGAGGCGATGGACGAGGGGGCGGTGGTCGCGTGGCCGTGCCGGTTCAACCACGACGAGCTGTCGGCGATCCAGCACGCCATGAACCTGCGCCTACAGGACGAGGCGGCCTTCTTCGCCGAGTATCAGAATGAGCCGCTCCCGGAGGTCGCTTCGGCCGACGACCTGCTCACGGCCGAGCAGATCGCCGCCAAGGTCAACGGGCACAAGCGCGGCGAGGTGCCGCTGGGGTGCTCACGGCTGACGATGTTCGTGGACGTGCAGGGCAAGGCGTTGTTCTACCTCGTCGCCGCTTGGGAGGACGACTTCACCGGGTACGTCGTCGACTACGGCACCTACCCGGACCAGAAGTCCGGCGAGGGCGGGTACTTCACGCTGCGCGACCTGCGGCGCACGCTCGGCTCGGCCGCGCCCCGCGCCGGCGTCGAGGGCGCGATCTACGCCGGGCTGGAGCAGCTCGCTGAGTCACACCTGGCGCGCGAGTGGCGGCGCGACGACGGCGCGATGGTGCGCGTCGACCGCTGCCTGGTCGACGCCAATTGGGGCTCGTCCACCGACGTGGTCTACCAGTTCTGCCGCCAGAGCGCTCACGCCGGCGTGCTCACGCCCAGCCACGGTCGGTACGTCGGTGCATCGAGCATCCCCTTCTCCGACTACAAGCGCAAGCGCGGCGACCGCGTGGGGCTTAATTGGCGCATCCCGGTCGTTACCGGCAAGCGGGCCCTGCGACATGTGGTCTTCGACACCAACTACTGGAAGTCGTTTGCGCACGCCCGGCTGGCGGTGCCGATGGGAGACCCGGGCTGTCTTTCGCTGTTCGGTCAGAAGGCCCATGCCCATCGGCTGCTGGCTGAGCACCTCACCAGCGAATACCGGGTACGGACCGAGGGTCGCGGGCGCACGGTGGATGAGTGGAAGCTCCGCGTCGAGGGGCTGGACAACCACTGGCTGGACGGCCTTGTGGGGTGTGCGGTGGCGGCGTCGATGCAGGGCGCAGTGCTATTCGGTACGGGCACTGCAGCCGCGGCTCGGCAGCGCATCCGCTTGTCTTCATTGCGAGAGGGCGCAAGGCCGGGGCAGCGCCTCTGATTCGTGGTGTCGACATTGCCCGACCTCATCAAAAGCGATAAGCATCGAAAGCGGGCGAACCTGGCATTTCCTCCAAGAGGGAGTTGGAAAAGCTGATCGCGGAGGCCGGGCAGCCCGTGCTCGAGGCGACGGAACCGTCCCTTGGGGACGTCCTCACCATGCGAATCGCAGTGGCGCCTACAACAGTTTGATCCGTGCCGTCTACGAGTTTGGCCAATTGGATGCCGGGCTTTTGGTACCTAGAAGAACGTGGGCCAATGCTCGGCGTGGACCGTTTCGTTAGCGTCCATCGGATTCGGCACGAGGTGACCCCAGCGGATGGGCCACATCGTGCGCGCGAACCAGCGTTGCGCATCGATCGCGCAGAATGTGCACTGCGATGGACGAATTTGTGCGCCATTGCGACGTGCGACGCTCGCCTGGCACGGCGTTTGCAGAGCGGGCGGTCAAAAACAAAAAACCGGAATTTACTTTCGTCTTGCGCCCGCAGGCGTGGCGTTTGGCCGGTATATATGTAGGACAACATCAGCACCGTGACGTGCGGCCGCGACGGAGCGGTTCCCGCTTTTTCGATTTGGAGCCCGTTCGAATGTAGCCCAGAGAAACGAGACCTAGAAGCCGCAACTAGGAGAAGCAGATGCTTTCCACCGAGTTGGCGCGTACCGCGATTCCCGGGGTGCGCGACAAATGTCGTACTTATCCCGTTCACGTGCGGGCGGTTCTTCCATTTGATCCGCAGGATCCGCAGGACGTAGAAACCTGGCTGCGCAGACGGCCCGAGGAGACAGGTGACAGCTCGCGCTACGCCGGGACTCGCTCTTTCGTTATCCGGAATCTGGAGCGGGACGTAGTCGAGACGATCAGGTCAGCAGGCGGGCGCCCGGCACGTGGCAAACGGAAAAAGCCGTTGCGGTTTGGCCTCGATGCCGTAATAGTGGAAGAACAGGCACGCCAGAGACGGCGTGTCGAAAGCGATGGGCCGATTTCGCCGGTGGAAGTTGGCGAGATCATCGCCTCGGCGCTTGTGTACCTCGCTGGAGGGTCCAAACCGGAATTGCGGCAGCGGCGACGGAGCCTGACCTGCCTGGGTAAGGTATATGCCAGACTGTACGAGCAACTCGACGAAGGAAGCGCCCAGCAGGTCATGGCGTGCGTGATCGCGAGCGCGCCGTTCAAGCTTCTCGGGGTGACCACTAAGGAACTTCAAGAGTTCGAGGAGCGGTCGCGATGGTTTCGAACAGGCCCGGACTGCCGGGCGGCACTGAACGCGGCCGGCCTCTCCAGCCCGCATTCAGACGACTGGGAGGCGTTCCGGGAAGCATTTATGGTGATTTACACGGGCGAGCCGGCGCCACGTCGAGGACTGCGGCGCGGCGCAAAGAAAAGAGGTGTCAATTGACCGAGTCTAAACGAACAAGTACGTTGCTACCAGAAGCGGATTGGCTGCTGCTCCAGCGCATCTGTCGCGAGGCGGATCTACCACCCGAGATCATCGAGCAGATGTTGATCGAGGAGCACAAGGTCTTCGGAATGGGCCGGCGCCACGGCATCAAGGAGAGGCTGGACGAACTGGTGGGTGAAGCGCTGGTCGAGAAATCAGGAAAGGCAGGTGGCGAGTGATCATCGAGCAGATCATTCTGGAGAACTTCCGTTCGTACTACGGCACGCAGAGCCTACGGCTGGATAAGGGTCTGTCAAAGGGCCGCAACATCGTGGCTATCGGCGGCTTGAACGGTGCCGGCAAGACCAGTTTTATGGACGCCATCACCTTCGGGCTACTGGGCCAAAACGACGCGTTTGCGTTCGTGAAGAAAAAGATCCGTAAGGGCAACGAGAAGAATTCCATCGTCAGAGAGCTCAACGGGCTTCTCAATCGGGAGGCCTTCAGCGAGGGCTCGCGAGAAGCGGCGGTTACGTTATTCGTCTCCGGTGACGACGGTAAGCGGTTCGCGCTGAAGCGGACGTGGCAATTTGACTCTCGCGGCTTGTTCAAGAATGAAGAGCTGATCGTAACCACCGCAAAGGGAGAACCCCTCACCGCCGGCGCCGCGAGCATCGAAGAGCTGAACGAACGCATCAAGGATTTTGTGAAAGGTCACCTGCCTCCTCAGGTCGCTGGATTTTTCTTCTTTGATGGTGAGGAAATCCAGAGAATCGCGAGCGATGATCCGCAAGAAGGTGTCAGAGAAGGTGTGGAGCAGCTCTTGGGCTTTCACTTGCTGGATGCCTTGAGCGGCGACATGACCGAGCTGCTGGAGAAGTACCGGAGCGAATCGAGGAAACGCAACAAGCAGGAGCTGGATCTCGACGCCTTAAGGGTAGAAGAGAAGCGGCTGCAGAACGAGCAAAATGAGGCGGAAGAAGAAAAGCAGGACTACGAAGCTCGTGTCGACGAGTTGAAGGAACGAAGCCGCAAGCTAGTGGAGGAACTGCGTGCAGTAGTGGGGGGGAGTGGGCGGGATCCGCGAGAGGTGCAGGATGAGCTCGAAGAGGTGAACCGCAGCATCCAAGACGCGAAGCGGGATCTCGAAGCGACGATTGAGCAACGGATTATGCCCGGGCTCGCCGGGGCACTGGCGCGAAAACTGGCCGAGCAGCTTGATGCCGAGGATCGTCGAACGACGTGGGAGGAAGGCAAGCTCCGTGTCGAGCCGAAGCGAGAGCTGTTGATCAGCCGGATCTTCGGACCCGAGGCACCGTCCCCAATCCCAAGGCTAGCTGAAGCCCAGGTTGTCTTCCTCACGCAACGTGTTCGAGGCGAATGGGATCAGTTGTTCAACCCTCCGCCGGCGGGTATCGCCCAGACGTTGCGTCATCGTCAGCTATCGGAGGAAGAGCGAAAGCAAGCCAGGGCCAAGTGCGTGGAGGTGCTCCGCAGTGGTTCGCCTGATCTCAGCCGTGCTCTGGCCTCCCTCGACGGCCTGCATAGGCGTGCCAGCGACCTTCGGGCCCAGATCGAGGGGATGGGTGACAGCGAACTTGCGGCCAAGCTAGTAGCCGAGAAGGGAAAGATCGACCGCGAGCTCGGCGAGGTCGTGGCCAAGTGGGAAGAGAAAAAGCGATTGCTCGAGTCGATTGCAAACCAACTGAGAGAGCTCAAAAAACAAGTTCGTCAGCGGGAGGACGAGCTACGCGAGACCGGAGAGTCGGCGACCAAAGAGGATTTTGCCCGGCGCGTTAAGCGAGTGCTTGAGGACTACAAAGAGGCTCTACGACCGCGTAAGCGCGACGAGGTCGCTGATTACCTTGGAAAGATGTATAAGCTCCTGGCCCGTAAGGAAGACGTTGTGGACCGGATCGAGCTCGACGAGAAAACCTTCGCTCCTCGCCTACTGGATCGACGTGGCAAGCAGCTCTCGCTTGACTCGCAGTCGGCGGGCGAGCGCGAAATCTACGCCCTGTCCCTGCTCTGGGCTTTGGGGAAGGCATCTCAACGAGCCGTACCCGTCGTGATCGACACGCCGCTCGCACGCCTTGATAGTGCGCATCGCGAGAACATAGTAAAGCGATACCTTCCTCAGGCGGGTCATCAAGTCATCGTTCTATCCACCGACACCGAGATCGACAGGAAGTATCTGGACATGATCGACGCACACATAGCAACAGCGTTCCGCCTAGAGTTCGATCCGGTGACCGAGCGGACCACGCTGAACGAAGGGTATTTTCGTTTCTGAGACGTTCATCCACACATACCAAACCTCCCGGATGTGTAGCCGGCCGGAGTCTTTCACAATGCCCCTTATCCGTCACCTTGAGATTTCTCGATACAAGAGCACCGACCAAGCGAGGCAAATTCTCAACACGCTGAACCAGCTCAGCGGTCTCCAAGATCACGTACTATCGCGACTGGCGATCCTGCGGTCGCTGTCCGAGGCGAGCCCGCCTCCTCGTGTAACGGGGGATCGCTCTGGTAAAGAGCTGCGCGGTGAGACGCTCTTCCGCTCCAGTCAGGACCCCGCATTCCTGCCATGGTGCGCTGCGATGATTGCGGAGCATGCGGGCGCGGCGTTCGAGGACGACGATAGAGCGTTCGACCTCGTCATTGATCACTGGCATCGTGGCCTGGCGCTGCTGCACATGGACTTGGAGAGTGAGAACCGTGACTTCAACGCTCTGCTGATGGCGCTGGCAAGGAGGGCGGCCGACACGAGCCGCGGCGAAGAGAAAACGGGAGTGCCATCGGCAGCGGTCGTTGGCGGCACGGTTCGCGCTCTGACGGTACCGATCGGGAAGATCGCGGGCGAGGGCGCCCCATTCACGATTACACTGAACGACACCCGTCGATACAGCAACAGCCACACGGCGGTAAGTGGCATGAGCGGCAGCGGCAAGACACAACTTGCCATGCAGATCTTGGCTAGCTTGGCGAAGGCGGCCGGCCCAGAGACTGGGATCATTTTCATCGATTACGCGA
>DASPMT010000088.1:0-6199 GCA_035626935.1 Phycisphaerales bacterium
CGCCGCGACGCTGGGGCTCTTCCAGCGCGTCCCCAGCGGGTTCATCCCCGACGAGGACCAGGGGTACTTCATCACCGCCACGTTCCTCCCTGACGGCGCGTCGCTCGACCGCACCGAGCGCGTGGTGGCCGACCTGGAGAAGTTCCTCCTCAGCAACCCCAACATCGAGCACACCGTGAGCATGGTGGGGCTCGACCTGTTCGCCGGACGCGTCAACTCCACCTCCGCGGCCGTGACCTTTGCCCGCCTCAAGCCCTGGGACCAGCGGACCGCCAAGGGGACTAGCAACAGGGAGATCATCGGCTCGGTCTGGGGCAGGTTTGGAGGCGTCCCCGAGGCGATGGTGATCGCCGTCAACCCGCCGTCGATCCAGGGTCTCGGCCAGCGCGCGGGCTTCGAGATGCAGCTGCAGGCCCGCGGCGGGCAGGACATCCGCGAACTGGCGGCGACCGCCGACCGGTTCATCGCCGAGGCGCGCAAACGCCCCGAGCTGACCGGCCTGACCAGCACGCTGCGCGTCACCCAGCCGCAGGTCTTCATCGACCTCGACCGCGACCGTGCCAAGACGGCGGGCGTGCCCGTCAACGCCGTGTTCGAGGCGCTGCAGGCGACGCTCGGGCAGCTCTACGTCAACGACTTCGACAAGTACGGGCGCGTGTGGCGCGTGCAGCTCCAGGCCGAGCCGTCGTTCCGCAAGAGCCCCGAAGACGTGGGGCGGATCTTCGTGCGGAACAGCTCGGGCGGCATGGTGCCGCTCTCGACCATGCTCACCACCCGCACGCAGGCCGGGCCCAACCTGTTCCCGAAGTTCAACGGCTTCCCCGCGGTGCAGATCAGCGGCGCACCTGCGGCCGGGTACTCGACGGGTCAGACGATGGAGATCATGAGCGAGCTGGCGGCCAAACTCCCGGCCGGGTACGGCTTCGAGTGGTCCGGCGCGTCGTACCAGGAGGTGAAGGCCGGCAACGCCGCGCCGATCGCGCTGCTCTTCGGCGTCATCGTCGTCTTCCTGGTGCTGGCGGCGCAGTACGAGAACTGGTCGCTGCCGATCGCGGTGCTGCTGGTCGTGCCGCTGGGCGTGCTGGGGGCGCTGGTCGCGGTCTACTGGCGCGGCATCGACCGCGACATCTATTTCCAGGTCGGCCTGCTGACGCTGGTGGGGCTGTCGGCCAAGAACGCGATCCTCATCATCGAGTTCTGCATCGTGCTGCGCAAGCAGGGCAAGAGCCTGCGCGAGGCGGCCGTGGAGGCCGCTCGCTTGCGCTTCAGGCCGATCATCATGACCAGCCTGGCGTTCATCCTCGGCGTGCTGCCGCTGGTGATCGCCAAGGGCGCCGGCGCCGCGGGCCGGCACAGCATCGGCACCGGCATCATGGGCGGCATGATCGCCGCGACGGTGCTGGCGGTCTTCTTCGTGCCCCTCTTCTTCGTGCTGGTGCAGGGCGCAAGCGAATGGGTTGCCAGGTTGCTGCACGGTCACGCGCGGATGATCGGGGGACCGAGAGAAGAGGGGACTGAGCCGCCGCCGACCCAGGCCCCGTGATCGATAACATCGCCATTCGCTCGATACGCCTCGTACAGGTCGGCGATGAAGAACGAGCAAACTCACCGCTACCGCCGCGGCGCCCACTCCACGCCCGCAAGCTGCTTCAACCGCTCGGCCGCGCCGGAAACGATCATCGCCGCGCGGGCCTTGCCCTTGTCGCCGTCCAGGCGCGCGGTGAGGCTGATGCGCTCGCACCCGCGGCTGTCGCGCTGGGCGAGCGGGTCGCGCACCGCCGTGACCAAGCCGGTGTGGTTGTCGATCGTGATGAGTGACCACGTCCGGCGGTCGTCGGCTGCAGTTGTGTCCAGCACCGCCGACTCGGCCACGGTCATGCCGCTCCCGATCGACGCGTTCAGGTCGTCCCAGTCGGCCCACAAAGTGGTTGAGGCGGTGCCGTCAGGGGCGGTGACGACATCAGCGGAAACGGCCGGTGGTCCGCTGCTACAACCTCCCGCATCCAAACAGACCCCAATCGCGAAAACAAACCCCCAGGCCAAGGCCAGACGTCGCCAACCCCCCTGTTGAGGTGGTTGACATGGATCGAAAGTCGAGGTTGGTGGCAAGGGACGTGTAGCATTCCCGCAGGGGAGGCCGGTCGGGAACGGCCCACGGACCACGGTTGGATCCAGCGGGACCGAGCGGCGGCCGGGATGGAGTGACGGATTGGAACTGAGCATCAAAGTCCCTCATGGGCCCGACCGGACCAACGTCCTGGGCGCTGGGGATCGTAACTTGAAGTTGATCCGGGAGGCGCTGGGGGTCCGGATGGTTACCCGGGACGGCAACATCCGGCTCATGGGGGACCGCGCAAACGTGTTGGCAGCGCGGGATGTGCTGCGCGCCCTGAACGACGCGGTGCAGGAAGGCACTGTTTTGAACCGGCAACAGGTCCACGACCTGATCGGCAACGCCCTCGCAACCGCCGAAGGAAAGAACGATCGTCCCGACGATGCGCCCGACGAAGAGATGCTGACCGGCCCAGCGTGGACTGACCACCTCAGCGTCTACGCATCGGGCCGTCCGATCAAGGCCAAGACCCCGAATCAGCAGGCGTACCTCGACGCCATCCGCGACCACGACGTCGTCTTCGGCGTCGGTCCCGCCGGCACCGGCAAAACGTTCCTGGCCGTCGCCGCCGCGGTGCACCTGCTCAAGAGCGGCCGGGCCAAGCGCCTGATCCTCTGCCGCCCGGCGGTGGAGGCGGGCGAACGGCTGGGCTTCCTCCCCGGCGACCTCCAGCAGAAGGTGAACCCCTATCTGCGCCCGCTGATGGACGCGCTCAACGACATGATGGACTACAGCACGCTCACCCGTTTCATGACGAGTGACGTGGTGGAGATCGTCCCGCTGGCGTTCATGCGTGGGCGGACGTTGAACCGCGCGATCATCATCCTCGACGAGGCACAGAACACCACGCGCACCCAGATGAAGATGTTCCTGACCCGCATGGGGATGGGGAGCAAGGTGATTGTCACGGGCGATCCAACACAGACAGACCTGCACGCTGACGAGCCGAGCGGCCTGCTGGACGCCCTGATGATCCTGCGCCGGACCGAGGGGGTGGCGATGGTCGGTTTCGACGAGCGGGACATCGTTCGGCACACGCTGGTACAGCGGATCGTCGAGGCGTACGGCGCGTCCGATAAAGCACGGCAAGGCCCCGCGGGCGAGCGCCAACGAGGGTCGGTGCGCGGCGGCTCACGCGGCGGCCCGGGGGGGTCGATGCCAAGCACCGAGAACCCGTCGTTCGAGCCTCCGGCAGGTGAAGCGGAGGGCTTCGGGTCGGCCTGACCACCTATGTCGCCTGTTGAGAACGAAGACGGCTTTGGGAGTGGCCGCGGCCGAGCGGGCGGGCGCGGCAGCGTCGGCCAGCGGCTGACGCGCTGGATGGTGGGCTCGCCCGGGAGCGTGTGGGCGGTCGCGATCCTGCTGGGGTTAGGAGTGCTGCTGTCGTTGGCGTCGATCGTGATGAGCCGGCAGGTGCTGGTGTCGCCCGGACAGGTGGTGGACCACACGCGTGTTGCGCGCGTGGAGACGACTGTGCTGGACCCGGCTGCGGCCGAAGCGCAGCGGAAGCTTGCGCGCGACCGGGCGCCGAAAGTGTTTGTAGGCGACGAGACCCGGATTAACGAGATCATCGCCGATGTCCGAGGGCTCCCGGGTTTGCTGGCGGCGGCGGGGAGCTTCGAGGCTGTGCCCGCCGACGTGCGCTCGCGGTTCGGACTGACACCCGAGAGCTACAGCGCCGTGGCGACGCAGTGGCAGAAGAACCAGGTGATCGAGTCGTGGGCACGCCGGTGCGACAAGCTCGGCGACCTGCTGCGGGCCCGCCCGCTCGTCGACGCCCAGACGTTCGCGCAGCAGACCCGCTCGACGACCGACCGCATCGAGCTCGACGTGGGCGGGTCGCGGGAGATCGGGAGCGCCGGCGACCTCATGAACGCGGAGGACAGGTTGCTGGAGACGCGCCTGGGCCAGGTGGCCGTGCAGGCGGGGTTCTTCGGAGATGCGCTCAGCGCCGTCACCGCCCGTCTAGCGTACCAGCCCGCGCCCACGTTCCGCTATGACCACAGAGCGTCGATCGCCCGTCAAGACGAGGCGGCGGCGCGCGTGCAGCCGACCGTCGAGCGGATCGCGCCGGGCGACGTGCTCTACCGGCTCGGCGACCGCCTCACGAGTGAGACCCTCGCCCGTGCTCAGGCCGAGCAGGACGCGTACGACGCCCAGACGCCGCCGGCTCAGCTCGCAGCCGACGCCGGGACGGGCGTCGCGATGCTGCTGGTGACGCTGGGCGTGGGGGCTTATCTCGGGACGTTTGCCACCGGGATGGTGGCCAAGCCGCGGCGCCTGGCTGCGCTGTGCGGGCTGTTCGCCGGGGCGGCGCTTGTGAGCAGCGCGGCGGCGCTCGTCGATGCGAAGCTGATCGCCGCGGCGATGGTGGTGCCGCCGGTCTTCCTGGCCGCCGTGCTGGTGGTGGCGTACGAGCGGCGGACGGCCCTGGCGGTCGGGTCGCTGCTCACGTTGTGCACGGCGCTGGTGCTGCACCAGCCGCTGATCGGCGTCGTGCCGGCGCTGGCGGCCGTGTGGCTGATGGTGTGGCAGCTCCGCGAGCTGCGCCACCGCGGGGCGTTGATCCGTGCGGGCTTCTTCACAGGCCTGTTGACGGGCGGCGTGACGCTGCTGATCGGGGCCGTGCGCGTCCCGCTGACCGACGCGTCGGCGGCGCAATCGGCGACCGAGGCCGTCTCGGTGGGCGTGGGCGTGCTGCTGGTGGGCTTCGTGGTGCTGGGCCTGTTGCCGACGATCGAGCGGTCGTTCAAGGTGGTCACCGCGCTCTCGCTGATCGAGCTGCGCGACCCGAGCCACCCGCTCCTGCGCCGGCTGCAGCAGCGCGCACCGGGCACCTACAGCCACAGCATGAACGTTGCCACGCTAGCCGAGAGCGCCGCCCGCGCCATCGGCGGCGACGCGCTGCTCGCCTACGTCGGCGCGCTCTACCACGACGTAGGGAAGATGAACCGACCCGAGTTCTTCATCGAGAACCAGACGGGCGTTAACCGTCACGACCGCCTCCCGCCGGCGATGAGCACGCTGATGATCGTGAGCCACGTGCCCGACGGAGTACAGCTCGCGCGCGAGTACACCCTGCCGCGCCCGCTGCACCATTTCATCGAGAGCCACCACGGCACCACAGTCGTTGAGTACTTCTTCCGGCGTGCGGTCAAGCAGTACGACGCGGCGTGCGCCAAGGACGAGTCTGCCCGCGCGGGCGCGTGCCCGACCGAGGGGGAGTACCGCTACCCCGGGCCGAAGCCACGCACCAAGGAGGTCGCCTGCGTGATGGTGTGCGACGCCGCGGAGAGCACGGCGCGCACGATGGCCGACCCCTCCGCGGTGAAGATCGAGCAGATGGTGCGGGCGATCGCCGACCGCCGGCTCTCCGACGGGCAGTTCGACGAGTGCGAGCTGACGATGGCGGAACTGACGACGATCGTCGCGACGGTGAGCAAGGCGCTGGCGAGCATCTACCACCAGCGGGTGGTGTACCCGGAAGGTCCAAAGACGGCCGGCGGCGCGGGAGTGCCGGTGGCGAAGCCGCTTGAGCCCAAGCCGCCGGCGGAGGCCGCGAGGGCGTCTTGAGCGTCGCGGCCGCTCACGGAAGTCGACGCGTTCCCCTCAGGGGGAGCAGAGCGACGTCGGGACGCGGCCGGAGCGGGGCGTACAGTCGCGCAGCCATGCTCCCCCACCATGCGCCCCGGTGCGTGCCGCCCGTCAGTGTGACGCTGCGCGACGTTCGGCAGACGGACCTGCCCTCACTCTTCGCGTTTGAGAGCGACCCGGCCTGGTGCGCGATGGCGATGGTAAAGCCCCGCAGCAAAGAAGTGTTCGACGCGGTCTGGGAAAAGATCCTCACTGACCGAACGGAAGGCACAACACCACCCGGCGTTCTGCAGCAGGCGATCATCGCCGACGGCGAGCTTTGCGGCACGATCGGGTGTCACCTGCGCGACGGCCGCTGCAATGTGGGCTACGGGCTGCATCAGAAGCACTGGGGCAGGGGGATTGCCTCCCGCGCCCTGCCGCTGCTGCTCGCGGAGGTTGCGCTGCGCCCGCTCTACGCGACGGCCGCGGTGAGCAACGCCGCGTCGATCC
>DASPMT010000089.1:0-2449 GCA_035626935.1 Phycisphaerales bacterium
TCAGCCGGTCACGGGCGGCTGCGACCTCGTTGGGGAAGCGCTCCGCCATCGCCTTGCCCAGCCCCTGCATCGTGCCGAACAGGTGGCCCAGGCGCGTCAACGTGGTTCGGTACTCGACGTTGTCGGCGTAGATCAAGTCGGCGATCCGCTCGGTGTTGCCGTCTCGGACCATCTGGATCGCGCTCGCCAGCACATCCTCGGGCGTCGCCTGGCTGTACTCCTTCCGCTGGGTCGCCAGCAGGATCCCGGCGAAGACACCGACACCGACGAGCACCGTGCCGACGATCCACGCGACGGTTCCCCAAGCCCTCTTGGTGATCACGGGCTCCGGCTTGTACGCGTCGGCGTGCATCGGTCCGTTATAGCCGCAAACCACCGGCGGGTTGCGGGCGAACATGGCTGACCGGGTGCCGCCTAGCCCTCTCACGAGGCCCCGGCGCCCTTGCGGCTTTGCCGTCCACCGCGTCCAAGCCTTATCGCGCCCCCACTTCCCTATCATCGCCCGTGGAGATCACCGTCAACGGCCAGAAACGCTCCGTCGCTCCCGGCACCACCGTCGAGCGGCTCCTCGCCGAGCTCGGTCTGGCCGGTCAGCCCGCCGCGGTCGAGGTCAATAAGTCGCTGGTTCCCAAGCGCCGGCACGCGGAGCAGCCGCTGTCGCCCGGCGACCAGATCGAGGTCGTGACGCTGGTGGGAGGAGGCTGAGATGAACGCCAATGGCACCCAGGCCAAGCCGGCCGCCGTCACGCTGCCCGGGCCCGAAGCGCCGCTGGTCATCGGCGGACGGTCGTTCACATCGCGCCTCATCGTGGGAACGGGCAAGTACAAGACGCTCGACCTGATGCGGCAGGCCTTGGACGCCAGCGGCACGCAGGTGGTCACCGTCGCGGTGCGGCGGGAGCGCCTCTACAACGAGCAGGGTCAGAGCCTGCTCGATGCGCTCGACACGCGGCGCTACACCGTGCTCCCCAACACGGCCGGCTGCTTCACCGCCGACGACGCAGTGCGCGTCTCGCTGCTCGGGCGCGAACTGCTGGACCAGCTCGGCAACCCCGGCGCCGGCTGGGTCAAGCTCGAGGTGCTGGGAGACAAGAAGACGCTCCTTCCCGACCCCACGGCGACCGTTGAAGCGACGCGCACGCTGGTGAAGGAAGGCTTCCAGGTCCTGGCCTACAGCAGCGACGACCCGATCGCCGCTCTGCGCATCAAGGAGGCGGGGGCCACAGCCGTCATGCCCGCAGGCTCACCGATCGGCAGCGGGCAGGGCGTCCTGAACCGCAACAACGTCGTGCTCTGCCTGGAACTGCTCAAGCAGGGCGACGCCTCCTACCCCGTCATTGTCGACGCGGGGGTCGGCTCCGCCAGCGACGTCGCCGTCGCGATGGAGCTCGGCGCCGACGGTGTGCTGCTCAACACCGCCGTCGCGCACGCGGCGGACCCTGTGCTCATGGCCCACGCGATGAGGAACGGCACCATCGCCGGCCGTCAGTCCTACCTCGCCGGCCGCATCCCCAAGCGCCTCTACGCCACGGCGAGCTCCCCCTGGGAAGGGACCGTGAGCTACGTCCCGGGCGAGTAAGCACCAGCGACCCCGTCGCACGCCGGCACGCGGGCGTGTAGACTCTGCGCGATGTCCCGCAAGCACCCGCACGACCGTCAGCACGCCAAGGGCCACCACGGCAAACCGCCGGCCCGCGACAGGAACGCACCGATCGGGATGGTGAAACAGCGGAGCGGCCTCGCCGCCGCGCTCGCCTTCGGACTCCTCGGCTTTGTAATCCTGGCGATCGTCGTCGTGGTCGTGTGGCTGCTCTTCGCCTGACCGCGGCGGTTCACGTGATCGCAAACCCGCCCGCGCGGCAGAACCGGACGAACAACCCCAGCGGCTCGCGGTTGTCGCCGCTGAAGTACTCGTACGGGTTGACCTTCACGCCCGGCCGGATCGACCTAAGCGGGCGCGAGACGCCCGGCACGTCGATGCTCGACAGCACCTTGTGGGCCATCGCGTCAAAGGTCGGGATGTCCGGCAGCGCCGACTCGATCGCGTCGGCGATCGCCGCGGCGTCCGGCGCCGTCACGCGCTGGCCGTGACGCGAGAAGTAGTCCATGCTGAAGAACCGGTTGAGGTCGCCGTCGCGCGTCAGCACCGGCCACTGCTCCGGCTGCTCGCACCCATGGGGCTTCCAGCCGCTGTCGTAGGCGAGCTTCATCAGCATGCCCCACGAGCGGTTGGAGAACGTCAGCGAGCCTTGGCGGCCTATCAGGGTGCGTGGCACGGGACAGGGTTGTAGGCGTCAATCCTTGGGAGAGCGCTGCAACCGCTTGAGAAGCGGTGAAGCAACGAGCACGACGACACCTGCTCCGATCGACGTCATAACGAACAAGAAGAAGAAGTCGGCCTGTCCGCCGAAGTTCCACGGCAGCTTCAGGTCTCCCTTCTCGATCGCCT
>DASPMT010000090.1:0-23734 GCA_035626935.1 Phycisphaerales bacterium
TTCTTCCGCGATGCTGAACAGCTCGCCTATCTCCGCAACACGGCCTTTTCGCAGCTCATCGAGGCCCGGCGCCGTCAGCGATCGCTCCGGATCTGGTCGGCCGCCTGCAGCACCGGCGAGGAGCCCTACACCCTCGCCATCCTTCTCCACCAGACGCTGGGTGAGCGACTCCCCGACTGGCGCATCGAGATCCTCGGCACCGACGTGAGCGCTCGCGCCTTGGCCGCCGCCGAGCAGGCCCGCTACACCGACGACGCCATCCGCGCCGTCGACCCGGTCGTCCGCGTCCGCTACTTCCGCCAGGACGGCCCCTTCTGGACGATCGATCCCCTCGTGCGGTCCTTGGTCAGCTTCGACATCCACAATCTCAAAGACCGCCTCGGCGCCAAGCGCTACGGCGCCTGGGACGCGATCGTCTGCCGCAACGCGCTGATCTATTTCGATGACGCGATGCGCGCCCGCGTCGCCGCCATGTTCGCCGATCAGCTGAGCCCGGGCGGCTGGCTCGCCGTTGGGGCTTCCGAGTCGCTCGAGTCCCTCGACATCCCGCTCACGGCGGAAGGCGACGGCCCCGCACGCCTTTACCGCCCGGCCATCCCGGCCTCAGCCCACACCGCCGAGACGCCCGCCGCGTCAGCCAAGCCCGGCATGCTCCGCCTTGCATGACCACTCCAGCCGAAGGAACCTCCATGCGCGTTCTGCTCATCGACGACAGCAAGACCATGCGCGGCATCCAACGCTCCGTGGTTGCGCAGTTCAATCCCACGGACATCGAGGAGGCCGCCGACGGCCAGGACGGCCTGAGCAAGGCGATCGCCTTCCAGCCCGACCTCATCCTCGTTGACTCCAACATGCCGCGCATGGACGGCCTCGCCTTCGTCCGGTCCTTCCGTCAGACCGACAAGCACACGCCCGTGATCATGGTCGCCTCGGAGAGCGAAAAGTCCCGGGTCGTCGAGGCCATCAGGGCGGGTGTAAATAACTACCTCATCAAGCCCTTCACACCCGACCTTCTCAATCAGCGGATCGCCGAAACCCTCGCCCGCCGCTCCACCGCTGCCAACGCGGCGTAACCCCTGTCCCGCCCCCCGCCGCCGCACCGTACGCAGGCCGATCCGTGAATCCCCCATCGCGGGGGGATCAGCCGCGCCGTGTTTGCGCCGATAAAGCATGCGTCCACACCGCTTCCCCTCATGTCGAGTGAAGACGCACATCCCGCGCGCATCGAGGTCTCCGCCGACGCGGTAGAGGCCGAGCTCGTCGTGCCCGCGGGAGCCCCGCCGCTGGACCGAGCCGCCATCATGGCTCTGGCCACAGAGCTGAAGCTCGAACTAACCCCTGCCAATCACCAGCTCATCGACGAGGCGGTTAAGACCATGACCGCCTGCGGCGGCGCCGCTGCGCGACTGGTCATCGCGCGGGGCACGCCCCCGCAGCACGCAAAGCCCGGCAAGGTCCAGTTCGAGCCCGGCTACGACCCGGAGGAGATCCAGCGGGTCTTGGCCAGCGCCGCTTCCGGCAACGCGCCCAGCCGGCCCGCGGGCTCGGTGGACCATTACACGCGTTCGGTCTTTAACTTCGTCAAAGTGGGCGCTCACGTCGCCACCATCATCTACCCCGCCGAAGGGGCCGCGGGCCGCGACGTCTTCGGCAACACGGTCAACCCCGAGGGCGCCGCGTCGATGGACTTCAGCGTCGACGACACCCTCAAGAAGTGCGATGACGGCAGCCTCATCGCGCGCAGGCCCGGCGTGCTGGAGTGGGGGGCCGGCGGCCTCCATATCACCGACACCATCACCATCCCCGGCAGCATCGACTTCTCCGTCGGCCACATCGAGTTCCCCGGTTCGGTCACCGTCAAGGGCGGTGTGCGGGACCTCTTCAAGGTCATCGCCAGGGGCGACGTGACCATCGAAGGCCTGATCGAGGCCGCCACCATCAAGGCAGGCAACGACGCGTTCATCCGCGGCGGCATGGCCGCCAAGGAGAAGGGATCACTCGACAGCGAGCGCGACTGCACCGCCAAGTACCTCAACAACGTCGCCGTCAACGTGGGGCGCGACCTCACCGTCGAACGCGAGCTCGTCAATTGCCGCGTCACCGTCGGCCGCAACTTCAACGGAGCCGCCTGCGGCATCGCCGGCGGCGCGATCGCCGTCGCCGGATCGATCGTCGTCAACACCCTCGGCAGCGAGATGGGCGTCGCCACCGACCTTCGGCTGGGCTCCATCCCGGCCCTCGACGCCGTCCTCAAGGAGGCGATGGTCCTCATCCCGCTGCTCGAGGCCCGGCGAGCCAAGCACCTTGAGCCGCTCGACCAGCTCCGCGCCGTGAAGGGCCGCCACGCCCCGACGACGATCGAGCGTATGGCCGAGCTGCAGCGTCAGGTCGACGCGATCAACGCCCGCATCCAACCGCTCGAGGACCGCCTCGCTCGCCTGCGCGCCACCCTTCGCGCCCGCACGGTCGTCGACCTCACCGTCAACAGCCGAATCCACCCGAAGGTGCTCGTCACCGCCGGCAACTTCACGATCGACTTCACGCAGGAGCTCAGGGGCCCCGTCCGCATCCTGCTCGACGACAACTTCACCCCCTGCCTCTGTTCGCTCAACGGCACTCCCAGCGGCGACCTGGCGAAGCACGCCAAGGTCCGCAGGATCGACCTCACCGCCGGCGCCAACTCCGCCGCCCGGGCCGCCTGAACCCCGCCAAACTCATTCCAGCGGTCGCCAATCGGGGAACCCAAGTCGGTCCCGCCCCGGATGTACCATTCACCCATGGTCTTCGTCGCCACCTTGCTCACGCTCGCGTTCATCCAGCCGAAGGATGCGCCCCCTCCTCCGCAGCCGGGTGCCGCCCCGCCGGCAACCCCTGCGCCCGCGCCGCCGCGCGTTGAGCCCAACCCCGAGGTCGTCCTCTATATGAAGGACGGTTCGGTCTTCACCGGCCTGCTCACCCGAGAGTCCCCAACCCAGTACGTGCTCGAGATCGCCGGCGTCAACGCGACCTTCGCCGCCGAAAAGGTCGATCGCGTCAAACGCCTCCCGCCGGTGATCGACCGTTACAAGGAGCTCCGCGCCGCGACTGCCGAAACCGACATCGACCAGCGCATCACCCTCATCCGATGGCTCGCCGATCGCAAGCAGGTCGAGCTGGCCCTGGCCGAAGCGGAACTGCTGCAGGCCAGGAACCCAAAGCACGTCCCTGCCCGCAAGCTCGCCGAAGACCTCCGCACCCGCGTTGACCTCCTCATCAGGCCTGCCAAATCCCAGCCCCCTGAGGACGAGCCTGACGGCACGGCCGCACCAGCGAGCGACGACGGCCGCATCACACCGCGCGAATTCCCGTTCCTCACCGACGAGCAGGTGGCCCTTATCAAAGTCTACGAGGTAGACCTCTCCGCCCGTCCCCGCGTCATCTTCCCGCGCGACTCCGCGGCCCGGATGCTCGAGGAGTTTGCCGGCAGCCCCCTGGTGCCCGCCTCGCGCGAGGGCAAGGAGGCCATCCTCCGCCAGGAACCGATCGACACGGTCCAACTCATGTTCCGCCTGCGCGCCCGGGACTACTACGACAAGGTCCGCATCGTCGATCAGCCCGAGCCGATGCGGCGCTTCCGCGACGATGTGCAGCGAGTGACGCTCCTGAGCGGCTGCGCCACGTCCCAATGCCACGGCGGTCGCGATGCTGGCCGCCTGGTCCTTTCCTCGTACCGTCCCAGCAATGACCTGACCCTCTATACCAACTACTACATCCTCACCGCCTTCCGCACCTCGGATGGCCGGCCGCTGATCGACTGGGAGCAGCCGGAGCAGAGCTTGATTCTGCAGTACGCCCTGCCTCGTGAGTTTGCCCGCTCCCGCCACCCCATGGTCGTCAAGGATGGCAAAGACGTCTGGCGCCCCGCCCTCACCGGTCCAGACGACGTCCGTGCCCGCGGCATCACTGACTGGATCCGTTCCGCCTACCGCCCTCGCCCAGATTACACGCTCGATTACACCCCGTTCCGCCCCTTTACCCCACCCGCGGCGGCAGGGGGCGCCCCGACCGGGCGGAACGACCCGGTTGTACGCTGAGCGCAAGCTATCCAAGCCGGCGGCGCTCGTACGCGCGGTTCTCCACACCTAACCGTTTGTCCCGCAAGGACAAACGTCGTTCGAAGATCTGCTACAGTGCCCACCCAGCCGGTTCTCGATCCGGTCGTTCGTCAGGAAGGTGTACGGTATGAGCAACCTCCGTCTTTCGCGCCCCCACGCCGCACGACTCTCCGGCCTTACGGCCGCGCTCCTGCTTGCCCTTGCTGGGGGCTGCGGGAAGGACAACGACGCCATAAAGCAGGTGCAGCACGCCGAGCAAACCATCGGCGCACTGACAACCGAAGGCACCTTCGCTTCCATCGCCGACGACTACCGCCGCAAGCAATTGGGCGAAGTCCACGATCAGATGAACAAGCTCGCGGCTGACGGGCCTGAAGGTGTTCGTGCGGCCGCCCTCACCATCGCCGCGCGTGCCAAGGCCGGCGTCGCTTCCCTCGATACAAAGGTCGCCATCGCCGCCGATAAGGAACTGACCGCGCTTCTGCGCGACCTGACCGTCGGCCTGAACACCTTTACGCTGCAGAAGTCGATCGCCGAGGCCAACACCGGCGCCGGCACGCGCGGCCTCATCCAGACGCTGCAAGGCTCGCTGGATGCAAACAAGAAGGCCGCGGACGACGCCCGAAAGGAAGCCGCCGCCGCCCAGGCCGCCGCCGACGACCTCACGACGCGCACCAAGAACGTCACCGCGCAGGCCGTTGCCAAGCGGCAGGAGGCTTCGTCGCTTACCGCCACGATGCAGGGCGTCTCCGCCACGCAGGGCCTTGAGATCCTCAAGCGGGCCACCGCCATCCAAGCGCAGGCCGATGCCCTGGACCAGCAGGCCGCTGACCTCGGTGCCGAGCTCGGCCTTGCGCAGAGCGAACTCGCCCGCGTTCGTTCCAAGGTCGCCGCGCTGGACGAGCAGAGCACCCAGATCCAGGCCGACATTACCGCCGCCCAGGCGCGGCTCGAGGAGGAGCGCAAGCTCGCCGACGCCGCAGGCAAGGCCGCCGACGCGGCCGCCGCTGCTATCCGGCAGAAGTTCGCCGACATCAGTACCTTCCGCTCCGGCACGCTGGAGCCCGCGCTCCAGGCGGCGGTGAGCAGCAGCCAGAAGGCGTTCGACCTCACCAAGCAGGCGACGGGCAAGTCGGGCGGCAACCCGCAGTCGATCGCCGGCGGCAACACCGGCAAGCTCGCCGCTGCCGCGATGCAGCAGAACTACGCCGATGCGCTGGTGACCCAGGCGCGTGCGTTCGACCAGCTCGCCGGCACCCTTGCGCTGGTGGCCAGCGCGCAGCCGCCCCTGCCCGACGCCGCCGAGTACGCCACCGCCGCCGCCGCCGCCCGCAAAACGTCCGACGAGACCCTCACCCAGGCCCGCGACATGTACGGCTCGGTCCGCGAGGCGATCGACGCCATCGGCGAGGAGAAGCTCAAGGCTCGCCTCGGGCAGACCAGCGCCATCCTCGAGATCCTCTCGAGCAAGCAGGGCGTCAAAGCGCCCGAACCCACCTCCAGCACCCCGGCGCCTTCGTCGTCCTCATCGTCCACTCCGGCCGCCGCGCCCGGCGGTGACGCCGAAGTGGCTGAGGTAAAGAAGGTCATCGACGCGATGCACGACAGGATCCGCGCCGGCGACTACGCGGGGATCGTCAACGACATGACGTGGTTCGACGACGACGGTGCCCGAAAGCTGGCTTCCGACATGCTGGCGTTGCAGGCATCTGTCAAGGCCTTCGATCAGGCCTGCCGCGACAAGCTCAGCCTCTCCGCCGCCGAAGCGGCCGGTCCGCTGGGCGCCGGCTTGGGAAAGATGGCCGACCCCGGCAGCGACGAAGAGAAGGACATGACCAGCGCCGACTACACCGTTACCGTGAACGGCGACGAGGCGACGGCCGTCGACAACCGCAAGAACAAGACCAACAAGCTTGTCAAACGCAACGGCAAGTGGTACGCCGTCCTTGACGGCTTGAACCAAGGGACCGGCGGCATGCCTCCCGGCGCCTTGGGCACGATGAAGAGCGCTATTGACGCCATCACCGCCGACATCAACGCCGGCCGTCTCACCACCCCCGAGCAGGTCCAGACTGCGCTGCTCGCCAAGATGGGCGCCGGCGTGCGCCCGGGCCGCGGCGGGCGCCCGGCCGGCGGCAACCATCCTAACAAGTGACCGCATCGGCCCTTCCTGCCCGCACGCTCAGCCACGCGCACCCTCCTCCTGAAGAACGCAACGACCGATGCTCACCCTGATCAACAAGCGCGTCCTATGCCCCTCCCGGCTCGTCCCCTTCGCGGCGGCGTTCGTCCTGCCGCTCGCGGCCGCCCTGGCGCAGACCTCGCTGCCCGACGAGATGATCCGCAAGAACGAGATCAGCCCGTCCGACCGCCAGCAGATGAAGGCCCTGATTGACGCCAACAAGGCCGGGCTCAGCGGCACGCCCTCGGAGATCAAGAAATCGCGCGAGGTGCTCGTCGCGCCGCTCGAGAAGGACGGCGTCTCCGTGCAGTTCCGCGTCGCCTATGCCTCGGCGCTGCTCGAGAGCGGAGGGCTCGCGGGCCTCGCGGCTCACAAGGACAACGACCTGATCGCCACAAACGCCCTCCGCATCGCGGGTCAGAGCGCTACCGGGAACACGATGAGGCTCGTCCTGGACGCCCTGAAGGATCCACGCCCGCAGGTGCGATACGCGGCAACCGTCGCCGCCCGCGCCGCGTTCACCGCCGCCCGGACGAACTCCGCGCTCGCGCCCGACGAACTCTCCCGCGCGATGCGGGCGCTGAGCGACACGGTCGTGCAGGACGCCGCACCCCAGCCCGTCGACGGCGCGATCCAGGCTCTCGTCGCCGCGCGCGACGTTCCCAACAACCGCTCCACCGCCATCGAGCGCCTCACCGACGCCGCCGGCCGCAAGGCCCTCGCGCTCGCCAAGGGCAGCGACCCGTTCGACCTTGCTCCCTTCCTGCGCGCCTCCGGCCCTCTCCAGCAGGACATCATCGAGGGCGACAAGCTCCCGGTGGAGACCCGTCGCACCATCGCCGTCTTCGCCGCTCAGATCCTCATCGCCGTTGACGCGCAGTGGAGGGACGGTGACCCGGACGCGATCACGGTGCAGACGGCCAAGGCGGCCAACTCGCTCCTCTCCCTCGCCATGCAGCAGATCTCCCGTCAGAGCTCTCCTCTGGCCCTGGGCGACCTGGTCGCGCCCGGCAAGAAGCAGCAGTTCCAGGAGGCCCTCGCGAAGCTCGTCGGCCCCGGCGGCACCCTCCAGTCAGCCCCGTACTCTCTCCCGGCCGACAAGCTCAAGCCCTGAGCGACCGACAGCAATGACCACCGCTACCAGCCCCAACACCGCCCGCGGCCTGCTCTACGACGCGCTCAGCGCCACCGCCACGCGCCCCGCGTCCATCGTCTTCCACGTCCCGGGCAGCCAGTATCAGATCCACCTCCGCCAGGACGGGCCTGTCAGCGCGCAGGTCGGCAAGCGGATCAGCGGCGTCATCCACGCCAGCGCCCGCCGTGTGGACGCCACCGCTCGCGGCGGCCGCTTCATCGAGCCGGTGATCGGCCGTCCACGCCGCATCCAGGGCACCGTGCTCGCCCACGACGCCGCCGCCAACACCATCACCGTCGACTGCGCCGGCAGCGCCGCGGTCGACGGGGTCGGCCTCCCGGTGGTCTGCAAGCTCACCGACCCGCGCCAGAAGCCCGAGCAGTTCCCCGTCGGAACCTTGGTCGGTTTCGACGTCCTCGACGGCGCCACGTTCACCCAGTAATAAGAGCCTTGAGCGCAAGCTCAAGAAAGCTCCGGCCTTCGGCCGTCCGACGCGACACGCTCGGCGCCGTCTTCCCGCAACCCCGCACCCGTTCCTTTCGAACAGACCGGCAGAAAAGGAGCCTCGCATGGCCCTCGTGGGTAAAGCCGTGCGACCGGCCTGTCACCGCGCGTACACGCTGGCTGAACTGCTGGTCGCTCTCTTCGTCATCGCTCTTCTTGTCTTTGTGCTGCTGCCCGCTCTTGTGCCATGCCGCAACGGCAGCAGCCGCCAGATCAAGTGCGGCACGCAGGTCCGCAACATCATCCAGGCGATGACGATCTTCGCGCAGGGCAACCGCGACAGCTACCCGCTCCCCTCGATCCTCGACGCTAATAACGCGGCCGTCTCCGCCGCCGACCCGCGCGAGAAGGACACCACCAACAACATCCTCTCCATTCTCGTCTTCAACAGTTCGATCTCCCCCGAACTGCTCTGCTCTCCAGCCGAGACCAACAGCAGCATCAAGGTCTTCGCCGACTACCAGGCCGCGAGTCCCAAGGCGGCGGTGAGACCCGCTGACGCCCTGTGGGACCCCTCCCTCCGCTGTGACTTCACCACCGGAGACGGCCACGTCTCCTGCGCGACGCTGATGCCCAGCGGAGACTGCACGCCCGGCGTCAAGTCGCGCGGCCGTCTCGCTATGTGGGGCAACACCTTCAACGCCACCGAGGCGGTCGTCGCCAACCGCGGCCCGCTCGTCGCCGGACTCGATCGCAACGGCGAGCCGATCCACAACCGCAACAGCAACACCATGGCCATCCACGGCGGGCGCACCACGTGGGAGGGCAACGTCGGTTACAACGACAACCATGTCAACTTCGAGACCTGCATGAACCCGGGCGAGATCACCTACCGCTCCGCCGACGGCAAGCGGAAGGTCGGCACCTTCTATTACGACGAGCCCGACGACGCCGCCGCCGTCAACGCCTACCTCGGCATCTGGGTCAGAGCAGGCTCGCTCCCGCAGCAATTCAAAGGCATTCACGACTGAATTGCTCCCGCACTCCCCGAGCCACACCATGCGCACCCACCGCACACGCGCCTTTCATATACTGGACCTCGACCTCGACCTCGACCTCGACCTCGACCTCGTCCTCGACCTCGTCCTCGTTCTCGTGGTGATTGCCGCCACCGCGATCGCGCTTGTCGTGCTCAACCGAGGCGTCGGTCGCTCCGGACATGGACGCGGCCCCAAGGATGGGACGCAGATCCGCAACATCGTTCAAGCGATGACGATCTTCGCCCAAGGGAACCGGGACCGTTACCCCCTCCCCTCCATCCTCGACGCCGACAACGCCACCGTCGCGGAGGCCGGTCGCTCCAAGGACACGACCAACAACATCCTCTCCATCCTGATCTACAACAGCTCGATCTCGCCCGAGCTGTGCTACTCGCCTGCGGAAACAAATAACACTATCGCCGTCCACTCTACCTACCAGAACGAGGCTCCCGCGGCGGCGGTGAATCCGGCCAATGCACTCTGGGACCCCGCCTTCCGTGCCGACTTCACCACCGGCACGGGCCACACCTCCTACGCGACCGCCATGACCGACGGCGACCCCGGGCCCTCCTTTGACAGGTCCACCGGCCGCCTCGCACGCTGGGGCTCAACCTTCAACGCGACAGAGGCCGTAGTCGGCAACCGCGGACCGCTCGTTACCGGGCGCGACGCAGCGGGGAACGCCATGTTCAACGCCGCGAGTATCACCCTCCGCATCCACGGCGGCCCGACCACGTGGGAGGGGAACATCGGCTACAACGACAACCACGTCAACTTCGAAACCCGCATGGATCCTGCGGACGTCACCTACACCACCGCCGACGGGAGCAACAAGGCCGATGTCCTCTTCTATGACGAACCGGACGCCAAGGGGCTCAACGCCTGGTTGGGAATCTGGGTGAGAGGTGGTATCCTCCCGTCCGAATTCAAGGGCGTTCACGACTGAACGCCCGCACCCGCCACTGACCTCCGGAATCCACGATGCAAACCCGTTTGTTCCCCCGTCACAGCCGCCGCGGCCTCACCCGCGTGGAAGTCATCGTTATCGTCCTTGCCGCCTGTGGCGTCGTGTGCGTCGCCGTTTGTATCGGCGGGGCCGCGATCTTCCTCCCTGCGCTCGCCAAGGCGCGCTCCTCCGCGCGGCAGATCAAGTGCGCCACCCAGACGCGCAACGTCGTGCAGGCGATGACCATCTTCGCTCAAGGAAACAAGGACAGCTACCCGCTCCCTTCAATCCTTGACGCCAACAACCAGACGGTCGCAACGCAGGGCCGCGCCAAGGACACGTCGGACAACGTCCTTTCGGTCCTCTGCTTCACCAGCATGATCTCGCCCGAACTCCTGTACTGCCCCTCCGAGAGCAACTCCAACATCCGCATCCACGCCGCCTACCAGAGCTCCGCCCCAAGCGCCGCCGTCAACCCGGCCAAGGCCCTCTGGGACCCCGCTTTCCGCTGCGACTTCACGACAGGCCAAGGCAACAGCTCCTACGCCATGCTGCAGCCGAGCGGTGACATCGACGCGCCCGAGAGCGACCCCGCTGCCCGCGGCCGCCTCAGCGTCTGGTCCAACACGTTCAACGCCACCGAGGCCGTGTTCGGCAACCGCGCCCCGCTCATCACCGGCGTCGACGCCGCCGGCCAGGTCAGCTTCAACGCGGGCAGCAACACCCTCGCCATCCACGGCGGCCGCAGCACGTGGGAAGGCAACATCGCCTACAACGACAACCACGTGAACTTCGAGACCTCGTTTGCGCCGCAGGGTGTGGTCTACCGCACCGCCGGCGGCCGCCGCCCCGACGTCCTTTTCTACGACGAGCCCGACGACGCGACCAAGCGCAACATCTACATGGGCATCTGGACGACCGCCGGCACGCTCCCCAGCGAGTTCAAGGGCATCAATGATTGAGCCGGCCAGGGCTTCGCGGGTTACCCGACATCCGCAAGCCCGAGCCACTTGCCGTGCGCTTTCAGCATCCGCTGCCGCAGGAGCTTCTCCTCCGGCTTGTCAAGCCCCGGGCTCAGGTCTACCCAGCGCTGCGCGTCGCGCCGCGCCTGTGACAGCAGGTCCATGTCGCGCGAAAGGTCCGCCACTTTGAACGGCGGCATCCCGCTCTGACGAACGCCGATCACGTCGCCGAAGCCGCGCACCTCCACGTCGCGCTGCGCAACCTTGAAGCCGTCGCTGGTCTCGGCCATCACCGCCAGGCGCGCAGAGCTCCGCAGCGTCGTGTCCCGCGCCAGCAGCACGCACAGCCCCCCTTTGGCGCCGCGACCCACGCGCCCGCGGAGCTGGTGCAGCGTCGCCAGCCCGAATCGGTCGGCGTCCTCCACGACCATCACCGTCGCGTTGGGCACGTCCACGCCCACCTCGATCACCGTCGTGGCGACAAGTGCATCGACCCGCCCTGCGCGGAAGGCGTTCATCACCTCGTCCCGAGCCGCCGCCGACATCCGGCCGTGGACCACCGCCAGGCGCTTCCCCTTCAGCTCGACATCCTCCAGCCGCGCCCGCACCTCCGCCACGTTCACCGGCCGCGGCAGGGTCTTCACCTTTCCCTCCTCGGCCGGCGCATCTCCGGCGTCCTCAAACAGCTCCTCCTCCGACTTGCTGTCGATCGCCGGCGCCACGACGTACGCCTGCTCCCCCGCCTCGATCCGCTGCCGCACGTAACCGTACACGTCCGCGCTCTTCTCGTAGCCGACCACGCGAGTGATCATCTTCTTCCGCCCCGGCGGCAACTTGTCGATCACGCTCACATCAAGGTCGCCGAACACCGTCATCGCCACGGTGCGCGGGATCGGCGTCGCCGTCATCACCAGCACGTGCGGCGTCCTTCCCTCTGCGCCCTTGTCCCGCAGCGCCAGCCGCTGATGCACCCCGAACTTGTGCTGCTCATCGATCACCACCACCGCCAGGTCCTTGAACCTCAGCCCCTCGGTGATCAGCGCATGGGTTCCGACCACAAGGTCGATCGAGCCGTCCGCCAGGCCCTTCACCACCGACGCGCGCGCGGGCCCCGCCACCGAGCCCGTCAGCAGCTCTAAGCGCACGCCGCTCCCTTTCATCATCGCGCCGATCGTCCGGAAATGCTGCTCCGCCAGCGTCTCCGTCGGCGCCATCAGCGCCGCTTGCTTCTTCCCGGCCGCCGCCGTCAGCATCGCGTACAACGCCACCACCGTCTTGCCGCTCCCCACATCCCCCTGCACCAGGCGGTTCATCGGCTCGTCGCGCTGGAGATCGGCCGCGATCTCCGCCACCACCCGGTCCTGCGCCTCGGTGAGGGCAAAGGGGAACCGCTCGCGGATGTGCGCGTCAACCCGCTCGTTCCACTTCAGCACCGGCGCACGCGTGGTTGCCCGCGTCCAGGAGCGCTTCAGCGCCAGCGCAAGCTGCAGCATCAGCAGCTCGTCGTACGCCAGCCGCCGCGTCCCCGCCTTGATCTCCGCCTCGCTCCGTGGCTGGTGCACGCTCCGGTACGCGTCGGCCAACGTCGGCAAGTCGTGCTCCTTGCGGAACTTCTCCGGCAGATGGTCGGTGAGCTGCTTCATCACCCGGGGCAGCGCCGCTGCCACCGCGGCTTCGATCTGCGCGCTGTTGATCTCTGCGCTCGCCGGGTACACCGGGCGCAGCCGCTCCTCCCGCGGCCCGGGTTCATCGCCCGAATCCGGCAGAACCTGGTGGCTCGGGTTGGTCATCCGAAGCATCGGTCCGTACCTGGCAGGCTTCCCCTGCACCAGCAGGCGCATCCCCGGCTTGATCTTCTCGTGCAGGTACGTCCCGTTGAACCAGACCAGGTCCAGCCGCCCGGTGTCGTCCACCAGCACCGCCTCGAAGCGCCCCGACCGTCCTTTGCGCACCACCCTTGTAGCGGTCACGGTCCCGCGAGCCGAGCTGTTGCTCCCAGGTACGGCATCCTCGATGCGGCTCTCCGCCTCCAGCCGCTCGTGACGCATCGGCAGGTGCTGCACAAGCTGGCCGACGGTCTTGACCCCAAGCTCAAGCAGCGCGGCCGCGCGGCGCGCACCGATTCCCGGTACATCCTTGACACTCGATGCCAGCGTGATAACGCCCGCTTCAGCCACGCCGGAAGCATACTTCGGCCCCCGGTCTGCTCACCGGCCGCCACTCACACCGCGACGACCAATCGTTCCCGTCGCCCGCTCATCGGTTGCGTCAGCCGGGCTGCTCCTGCGACAGCCGCCGCAGGTACTCCCACGTATAAAGCCCGCTCGAGTGCCCGTCGGAGAACCGCAGCCGCACCGCGTAGTTCCCCACAAGCTCCGCTCCCTCGGCCGTCAGCGGCCGTGCGGAGCCTTTCCCCGCTGGCAGCACCGTCAAGGGGTTGCGGGACTGCTCCACCCGCAGCTCGCGCTGCTCCGCCGACGGCGACATCCGCCGCAAGAGCGCAACCGAGAAATACGAGCTGCTCCCGTCCGCCCACCGCACCGTGAGCCCTTTGTCCTTCTTCAGGTCCAGCACCAGTGGCGGGGGCTCCATGCCCCACCATACGGCGCGGCAGCCGCCCCCGGCTACGCTCGGCCCATGCCCGCACCCTTCGCCGACCGGCTCGCCGACGCCATGGAGTTCACCCGCTCGATCGCCTGCGTCGGGCTTGACCCCGTGATCGAGAAACTCCCCGCCGTCGCCCGTGAAGGCCGGGCCGACGTCGACGCCATCGAGCACTTCTGTGACGGCGTCCTGCATGCCGTCGCCGGACTGGTGCCAGTCGTGAAGTTCCAATCCGCCTGCTTCGAGCGGTATGGCGCACCCGGCGTCGCCCGCCTTCAGACGCTCGTTACGCTGGCTCGGCAGCTCGGGCTGCTGGTGATCTTGGACGCCAAGCGCGGCGACATCGGCGTGACGGCGGAGCATTACGCGCATGCCGCGTTCCACGCGGTCGGCGCCGACTGTCTTACCGTCAACCCTTACCTGGGACCGGACACGCTCGCCCCCTATTTAGCTGTTGGTGGTCCGTCCAAGGGTTTGTTCGTACTCGTTCGGACCAGCAACCCGGGCAGTGACGCGATTCAGAACCTTCCTCTTGTCGACGGTCGCACCCTCGCTGAGGCGATGGGCAAAGTCGTTGCCTCCATCGGACGTAAATCCTTGGGAAATAACGGCTTAAGTTCGATCGGCGCGGTGGTGGGGGCCACCAAAGTAGCCGACGCCGCCCGCCTCCGCCAGGCGATGCCCGATCAGGTTTTTCTCATCCCCGGCTATGGGGCTCAAGGCGGTACAGCCGACGACATCCGGCCGATGCTACGACCAGCGGGAGGCGGATTTGCCTCTCACGGAGTTCTGGTTACGGCTAGCCGCTCAGTGATATACCCGAGCGCCACGATCGCACCCGACGCGTCGTGGACCGATCGTGTCAGGCTTTCCGCCGAGAACCTCAACAGGGAACTTACCCAGATTCTCACTTAGGAAACGAGCGGGTCGTTCACGCGCACTTTGCGCTGAAATTGCTCAAAAGTTCCTTGCTCACCCCCGAATCTGGCGGTATGTTACGGCGTCGCGTCGCTGGGAAGGACTATGTCCATTCCGGTGCACAGCCCTTTTGCTCCCGAACGGAGAGCACGAGGCCGTGTGTGCTTCCCCAGTGATAGAGAAGGAGACCGGGCTTGGCCCGAGACTCGTTCCTATCCCTGAAGAAACACATCGCGAGACGCTCCGTGGGCTTTTCCGGCTCGGCCGGCCTTCCCAAGTAGCGTCCAGTGGCTGGTCACCGGGCTTGTGCCGGTGCAAGACTGAATGAGACGGCAGGCCGGGGCGTCATCCGGACTGACCGAACGATTGAGAGTGTGCCCGAAGAGCATCGCGTCGCTCCAAGGCACTGTGTTCAGGTTGGGGTTTAGGGAAGGAGTTTGATCATGAAGATTGCTTTGACCGCTTTTGTGCTTGCCGCTGCGGCTGGGGCCGCGAACGCGGACATTTTCTTTGAAACTGAGGGCAACAACACGACTGGGACCGCCAACAGCCTCGGTAGCTTCACCGCTCCGGGCCAGGGCATCCTCGTCGATGGCGCCATCACCCCCGGCACCACCGGCCAGACCGGCGCTCCCGGCACCGCCGGTGACGTCGACTGGTTCTCGTTCACGGTCGATGCGAACACGACCATGGTGGCGTCGATCTTCGCCATTATCAACAACAACGCCGGCGGCGCTTCGCCCGACAGCCAGCTCATCCTGGTGAACTCGGCCGGTGCCATTCTCGCCAGCGACGATGACTCGAACGTGGGCTTCATGTCCTCGCTCGACACCATCACCCTCGGCGCCGGCACCTACTTCATCGGCATCACCGGCTTCAACGACCTCAACATCGGTGGCGCGGGCGGCGTCGTCATGCCCGACGGCTTCACCGGCAACACCCAGGTCTCGGGCCACACCGAGAACTGGACGTACAAGCTCATCATCGGTCTGAACATCGTTCCGACGCCGGGCGCCGCCGCCCTGCTCGGTCTCGGTGGCCTGGTCGCCGGCCGCCGCCGTCGCTAAACCGCCCATCCGCGGTTGAGTGACAGGTTCAGATTTCATCCGATCTAAAGGATGAACGCCCTCGGAGCTCCGGCTTTGAGGGCGTTTTTCGTTGATGCGCACGGACGGGTCGCAGGCCGCGCGTACGCCGCCCGCCGGTACGCGATCAGACCCATGCCCGCGCTGAACCTCACATCGCCCGGCAAGAGCACGGCGAGTTACCGCACTGCCGCAACGGCCAGCGGCAGGTTCAACGTGTCGGCCATCGCCCGCAACAACTCCGACTCCTGTGGATCGATCCGTCCGTCGGCGCCCACCAGCGATGCGCACGCGGTCAGCACGCGCGCCCGCACCCGGGGCGTCACCTGACGCATCACCGCGAGCGACGCCACCACCTCGTCTGTGTGCGGCCGCGGTCTGACGCCTGGATCGGCCGATCCCAGCGACAGGCCGCGAAGCGCCGCAGCAACATGGCCGGGCGCGTCCGCGCTGACCCCTTCGGCCGCGTGCGCCACGGCCCACAGCAGCGTGGAAACCTCTCTTCCCAGTCGGTTGAGGACGTAATACTGCACCGGTACCGGCCGCGCATCAACGTACCGGTGGTCGAGGTGGTTGATCAGCGTCTGCTCCAGGCAGAGCTCGAACAGGTCAACCTGGTCATCCGCGTTGATGACCTCCTTCACCGCGCCGCGGAACAATCGGTACTGCTCCGCCGACATCGTGGCGAGCGACGCCACCGACAGTTCGATCAGTGGGAGGCGCAGGCCCCGGCTTGCGCTCCGCAGCTCTCGCGCAAGCACGCGAGCGTTCTGCGCCGTCGCATCGCCCAGCAGCCGCGCCACCAGTCCCACCTGCCGATACCTCAGATCCGCGTCTCGATCAAGCAGCATCCCCAGCAGCAACGCGCGGGCCGTAAATGCGTCGCGGGCCGCTCCGGTCAGCTTGTCTGGGATCGCCGCGAGTGTTGCACGCGCCGTCTCCAGCCGGAAGAACACTTCCTCCGGGGTGAGCCCGCCCGCAAACGCCAGCGCAGAGTCTCCTCTCCCTCCGCCCCCGACCGTCCTTGCAGGCTCCGCGGCCGACTGCAAGGCCGCAGACGGCCCGGCCGGACGCAGCATCGCCACCGGCCCGGCGTCGGAGACGTCGTGGATGACACGCGGTTCGTCCGCCGGGGTTCCGCCCGCCACCTCCCGTCCTTGGAGGAACGTCCCGTCCCACTGCGGATCCACCCGGCGTATCCGCTCCTCGAGCGGAGGGTGCGTCGCCATCGCACCTTCCAGCCACCCCGCGGCCGATGAAACGAACATCATGTGGCTGCACTCAGACGCCGCCCTGGTCTCGAGCCGCCCTTGCATCCACGTCCCCCCGATCACGCGGAGGGCGCCGCCGATCCCGCCCGGGTTGCGCGTGAATTGCACCGCCGACGCGTCCGCCAGGTACTCGCGCTGCCTCGAGATCATCGCACGGATCAGCGACGCGAAGAAGACGCCCACCGAACCGATCACCAGCAGCACCAGACCGATGACGGGCAGCGCGTTCTTCCGCCCGCCGCTGTGCAGCAGGATGCGCCCCAGCAGCCCGACGCATCCAATCCCAAACAGCAGGCCCATCAGCCGCAGATTCAGCCGCATGTCACCGTTGAGGATGTGGCTAAACTCGTGCGCCACCACGCCTTGCAGCTGTTCGCGGTTGAGTTGCTGCAGCGTCCCTCGCGTCACCGCAACGACCGCGTCGCTGGGCGAATGCCCGGCCGCGAACGCGTTGACGCCTCCTTCCCCCTCCATCAGGTACACCGCGGGCACCGGCACCGATGACGCAAGGGCCATCTCCTCGACGACGTTGATCAACCGGCGCTCGTCGGGGTCGCGCGTATCGGGTGCAACCCGCCTGGCCCCCAATCCTTCGGCGACCGCCGCCCCGCCCCGTCGCAGCGAGACGTAACGGACCGCCGAGGCACCAAGGATCAGCCCCACGGTCAGGATGACCGCGAGAAGCAGGATCACCAGGTTGGGCCCCTGTGAGAAGAGCCCCACCGGATCGTCAAAGAGCTGCTCGACGAGGCGCGAGACCGCCTTGCCGCGCTTGCTCTCTACCGCGAGCGACAGATAGAGCACCCCGATGGTTACCACGGGCACCACGCACACCGTCACCGCGGCGACGGCGACACCGTACAGCACGACGCACACGGCTGTGCGTCTGCGGGCGGCGGCCTGTTGTTCGAAGAAGTCGACCACGGTTTACGCCGCGAGAAGCGGGCTCAGAACTTCACCGCCGGCGCGTTCTGGATCTGCGCCTTGTCAGCGAACTCCAACGGCACCGCGTCGCTCCCGTACCCGAACATCCCCGCGAACACCACCGGCGGGAACGACCGCCGGTAAGCGTTGAACCGCATCACCGAGTCGTTGTACGCCTGGCGCGCAAACGCAACCTTGTTCTCCGTGCTCGAGAGTTCCTCGGAGACCTGCATCATGTTGGCGTTTGCCCTCAGGTCCGGGTACGCCTCCGACAGGGCGAACAGGCGGCCCAGCGTCCCCGTCAGCGCCCCTTCCGCCGCGGAGAGCTGCGCAACCGCCGCCGCATCCCCGGGGTTCGCCGCAGCGGCCTTCAACCCCGCCGCCGCCGAGTTCCGTGCAGCGATCACGGCCTCCAGCGTGGTCCGTTCGTGGGCCATATACCCCTTAGCGACCTCGACGAGGTTCGGGATGAGGTCATGCCGGCGCTTGAGCTGCACATCGATCTGCGCAAAGGCGTTCTTGTACCCCGTGCTGAGCCCCACCAGCCGGTTGTAGACGCTGATCACCACCAGCACGAGCACAACGACGATAACCGCGATCACGGCGAGCGCAACCATCAGTCCAGTCATGGAGTCCTCCCGCGCGGTGGGCAGGAAACAGGTGCTTAAGAAGTGCGAAGGGCCCCCGCCGCGTCGCCTAATGATACCACCGGTCCGCCCCGCGCGCGGTGGAGCGGTGAAGGAGGACGGCCAATGTTCATGCGCCCACTCGGTCAGTCGGGGATCCAGGCGTCAGTTGTTGCTCTGGGCACATGGGTGATGGGCGGGTGGATGTGGGGCGGCGCCGACGAGGCGACTTCTGTCCGGGCCATCCACGCCGGGCTCGACGCCGGGATCAACCTGCTTGACACAGCACCGATTTACGGCTTCGGCCAGTCTGAGCTGGTGGTGGGAAAGGCGCTGAAGGAGCTCAGCCCAGCCGGGCGCGACCGCGTCGTCATCGCTACCAAGTGCGGGATGGTGGCGACACCGGGCCAGGGGAAGGGGCGCGTGATGATGCGATCGACGGCGATGGGCCCTGCTGAGGACGGGCACATCGAGGTGAGCGTCTATAACGGTCCGGAGTCGATCGTCGCCGAGTGCGAGCGGTCGCTCAAGCGCCTCGGTGTCGCGCACATCGACCTCTACCAAACCCACTGGCAGGAGGAAACCACGCCGTACGAAGAGACGATGGAAGCGCTGGTCAGACTCAAGCAGCAGGGAAAAGTGCGCGCGATCGGCGTCTGCAACGCCACGCCCGCGGTTATGGACCGCTACCGTGCAACCGCCCCGCTCGACAGCGACCAGGAGAAGTTCTCCATGCTCGACCGCAGGCTCGAGCCGGAGCAACTGCCCTACTGCCGGGAGCACAACATCGCGGTGCTCGCCTACTCGCCGTTGGCGCTCGGCCTGCTGACGGGCAAGGTCGGTCCCAACACGGTCTTCCCCGCGGGCGATCTGCGCCGTGCGCACAAGCGTTACGCCAAGGACAACCTCGTGAAAGTCAACGCGCTGCTCGACCGCCTGCGGCCGACCGCCGCGTCCAAGGGGTGCACGCTGGGACAACTGGTGATCGCCTGGACGGTGCGCCAGCCCGGCGTCACCCATGCGCTGGTGGGGGCCCGCGACGAGAGGCAGGCCCGCGAGAACGCCGCGGCTGGGAGAGTGGAGCTGAGCGAGCAAGAGCTCGACGAGGTCAACAGCGCGGTGCGCAGCCTGACGTCCGGCATCGTGTAACGTTCAGCGCAAGTACACGGGCGACACCAGGTACTTCCAATCGGGGTGGTCGTGAGGCGCCAGCTCGCGCGGGTCCTGCGGCTCGAAGGGGTCGGGGGTGAGGTCCTTGCCGTTGTGCAGCGGCAGTCGGGGCTGCCTGTCGCGAGAAACTCGAGCTGTTCGGCGTGCCCGTCGATGAACCCGTACGTCCCCTGACCAGAGTGCCAGTATCCGTACACGCCGCCTTGCTCGTCGTAGCTGGTAAGTAGTTCGCTGATCACCCGCATGTCGGGGAACTGCGCGCGAGACTCGACGAGCACCGCGGTGTGCGACGGACGGGCGACGGCGGCGTCGGTACGGTCGGCGCCGGTCTGCGGGGCGTTCAACCGCCAGACGACGTGTCCGTTGAGCGCATAGCTCGCCGGGACATCGCCGGTGCAGATTGCGCCGTTGTCTTCGGCCCCAAGCTCGCACGCGGGCGTTCCGCCAGGGTGGGCCGGGCAGACGAAGGCCTGTGGGCTCGAGAGGTACCCGCTTGCGACAAACTGCGCGCGCCAAGTGGAGTACTCGGTCGGGCTGGTGCGCGTGCGGTTGGATGGGAGTCGGCCGCGGTTGTCGGTCGCGAACGCGTTGACGGAGGCGCACGATCTGCTGCGCCTGCACTAGGCACTTGACCGCACGCGAGCGGGCCCGGGCCGCCGCGAGCGCGGGGAGCAGGATCCCCATCAGCAGCGCGATGACGGCGATGGTGACGAGCAGCTCGACGAGCGTGAAGCCTTGCCGGCGGTGGGGGAGTCGCATGGGCAGGGAGGAGGTGTGTGCGGTCAGTCCTTGCGGAAAACAAAGGCCCACATCTGCTTGTCCGGGAGGTACTCGAACCGATCGGGCCACGTGTCGCGCTTCGCTGAATCGGGATTGAATCCCAGGAGCGTGTACCCCTTTTCCTCCTTGCGTACGAGCATCTTCAGCCGCTTGCCGACGACACCCCGAGTGGCCGTGTAGGCCGTGCAGATCGTCTGAACCTTCGCGTAGCCGTCGGCCTCCACCCACTCGATGATGCGGTAACGCTCCGCGGGCGTGTCGGACGACTGGAAAGTGAACGAGACCTCGTCGCTTGTGAACTGGAGGGCCAGGTCGTTGACAACCACCCACGCCCCGGCCAGCGCGGCGTCGTTCCCCGCGGCGTTTCCCGGCTTATCGATCGAGCTGCCGGGTGCGGGACGCACGGCGTAATGGTCCTTTACCTTGCCGTCATCGTCGAACGCCCCGCGAACGGTAAGGAGCCTTCCCTGCACGGAATACGTGGCGTCGATCGTCCGGCCGACCACCCCGCGGGCCTTCTCACCCACGTTGCCGCCCGTCGGTACACCGATGAAGCAGATCGAGGGCGGGTTCGCCGCGGGGTTGATGGCGGTGATGTTCAAACGCACGCCGTTCTCGGATTTCTTCAGGAGCGCATCGGGCCCGAAGTAGAGGGCGGTCCCGTCAAAGTAGAGCCGATGGAACACTGGCGACTCGGAGTAGTTCTCGCGCAGCGCGTACCCGCCGATCGTCTTGCTCGGCCGCGCAAACGACGACCCGGTGCTGGTCAAAACGCTCTGCCGCTTCTCCTGTATAGCCGCAGAGGAAGCAGAGTGGGCCGGGGACGGCGGCCTGCCCGGCTGGCTCAAAAACAGTGCGCTCGCTCCGCCGGTCAGCAGCACCCCCGCCACGCTCGCCGCGATCCACGCCGCGCCGCCGGTGCCGAGGGGAGCCGTGGCCGGTGCGGCCCCGACCCCCGCAGCGACCTGCGAAAGAGCGACCTTGCCCAGCGCCGCGCCGAGAGCGGAGCCGGCCTTCGCCGACGCAGGGGCGTGGTGAAGGGCCGCGGCCACCGCCGCCGCGCCCAGCACGCACCCGCCGGCGCGCAGGTGCGTGCGGAGGCGTTCGAGCGCCGCGTCGATGCGCCTGTGGATTGTCCCGGGGTTGACGCCCGCTTCCTCCGGCATTTCCGCCTGCGACCGGCCGACCAGGAACCGGGAGACGATCAGCTCACGGTCGGCCTCGTGGAGCTTGCTGAGAGCCTCGTCGATCAGCGGCTCCAGCTCGCGCCACGTTGCGAGGGAGTCGCCGTCGGCCGCCACCGGAGATGCCTTTGCCTCTGCGCGCCGGCGGGCCGCGTGCCGCCGCTGCAGATCGATGCTGATGCGGAACGCGCAGGCGTGCAGCCACGCCGCGACGTTGCTGCGGACCTGCCCGGCGTTGCGCGCCAGGCCAAGGAACGTCTCCCGCACCGCGTCGTCGGCGTCACTCCCGCTGCCAAGCACACGCCGGCACGTCGCCAGCACCATCCCCTGGTAGCGGCGCGTGAGCACTTCGAACGACCGGGGGTCGGTGCTCTGCGCGTAGTGCCGCAGGGCGGCGTGGTCGGTGATGAGCGAGATGTCGGTGTCGGAAGCGCCGGGGACGAACTGGTAGGTCATGGTGGGCTCCTCACCCACTAGACGCACGCGCCGGGCGGTTCTTGCGCGCAAAGTGCGCGTGCGGTCTCACATCGGCTTCTTGCTGATGGTGATGTCGTACATCTTCAGGAGCTTCTCCTTGTCGAAGATCATCTCCTGGCGGGTGCTGCCCACGATGTCGTACTCGGGCGTCAGCTCGATGGCGTCTACCGGGCACGCCTCCTCGCACATGCCGCAGTAGATGCACCGCAGCTCGTCGATCTCGAACTTCACCGGGTACTTCTCGCGGTCTTCCCAGGGGCTCTCGCCGGCCACGATGTGGATACACCTGGCCGGGCAGATCGTCGGGCACATCATGCAGGCGACGCACTTGACGCGCCCCTGCTCGTCACGGTTGAGCCGGTGGACGCCGCGGAAGTTGGGGGCGTACAGGCCCCCCTCCTCGACCGGCAGGTCCTCGCGCCGCACCTCGGGGTACTGCATGGTCCGGTTGGACTTCACCGGGCTGAACTTGCTCTGGCCGAAGCTCGTGAACAGGTGCCGGAACGTCGTTCCAAACCCCTTGAACACTTCGGGCAGGTAGACGCTCTCCATGCGGGTCAGCTCGGGCGTCTTGATGGCAAGCACGTCTTCGGGGCGGATGGCCATATCGGCCGGAGTGTAGTCGGAACGGCGGGGCAGGCGCCCTGGCCGTCCTGCGTGCCCTGCCCCGTTCCTCCATACCCCCCCTCTTTGCCTTCCTCCGACCGTGTAGACTTATGCACCGTGACTCGCAAGCGTGGCGCACCGGTGCTGATCGAGCTGATCGCGCGGCCAAACGGGCCGTCCGTCGGCGGCTCCCCCGCGTCCGCACACACGGAGTCCAACGGCTCGGCGCGCGGCGGCAGCCCCGTGAGCGACCCCGCCAACTGGGGCGCTGCGACGCACCAACGGGGCACGCCCATCGCCGGGGGGACAAGCCGCAATGATCTCCGCCTTCCTGCCGTCCTCATCGGCGCCGGCGTCATCGTCATCGTCCTCGCGGCCATTTTCTCCTTCCAGCTCGGTCAGAAGAAGGCTCGCGAAGGGTGGGTCGAGAACAACGCCGCCGCGAACCCGCCCGGTCAGTCGAGCGGCGGCACCATCGCGCCCCCGCCGGGCGGGGTCATCGATCCCCTCGCCAACTCCAACGCGGCCTTCAACGGGGGCGTCAACCGGACCGCCGACCCTGCGCCCCCGGTGCCCGCACCCGTCGCGCCGGCACCCGAAATCTCCATTCGGGATGGGTGGAATTACCTAGTTGTGGCCACCCTCCGCAGAGCAGAAGCCGAAGAGGCAGCGAATTACCTCAAGGACAACGGCATTCCCGTCCAACTGATGCCCTACAGGAGCCCCGGGCTGGATCGCGGCGGGGCCGAGGCGAATAATGGACGCTGGCAGTTATGGGTTCTCCGGGGCGTGCCCCGCGCGGACTACAGCCGGACGCAGGCCGAGCGCGATGCGCTGAAGGCCAAGATCGAGATGCTCGGTCGCACGTGGAAGGCGAAGAACCGCCAGGCCCCCACGGATTTCAGCGGCGCGTTCTGGCAGTTGAAGTAGAACAACCCCGGCACGCCCGGGTGAGAGAAAGGTTTGACCCATGAGCATGGACCCGTCCCTGAAGATCAAGTCCGGCGGCACCACCAACCGCAGCGTCTACACCCGCGCCGAGCGTCTCGCCAAGCTCGCCGCCGAGAAGAAGGATGCGCAGCAGAAGGCCTTGGGCCTCGCCAAGACGCGCATCAGCAAGGTCTAAGCGCCCAGCCAAACGATCGATCGAAGCGGGCGGTCCGGCCGCCCGCTTGTCATTTACGGCCTAGGGCAGAAACCGTCCGGCCGTCTGCGGCGTCGGCGTCATGCACGTATCCCTCTTGCCGAACCAGCGGTAGCGGTTCCGCGCGATGAACCGGTAGACC
>DASPMT010000091.1:0-7513 GCA_035626935.1 Phycisphaerales bacterium
CCGAGACGTGATGGCCGTCGACGACCATCGAGAGCGGGACGCCCTTGTCGTCGACGGGCACGCAGGCGTGGTAGATGAGCACGTCGTCGCGGCGGGTCCACATGCCCCCTTTGCGTACGAGCCACTGCATGTGGTCGCGGAGCTTCTGGCTGGCGACGAAGGTGCGGCGGAGGGCGTCCATGCACTCGGCCTCTTCGGGGCTGTAGCGGTAGGGGTCGGCGGGGTCGACGGTGGGGAGACGCCGGTCGGCCAGCGGCCAGACCTTGCCGTCGATAGTGACGGTGCCGGTGGCGTGGTCGATGCGGTGCAGGAGGCGGCGGTGCTCGAGGTTCCATTCGGGCCGGCGGGCAAAGAGCTGACCCTCGGCCTTGAACTGCATGATCGCGATCGCCTTCTGCATGCGGGCCACGGTGAGCGCATCGCGCAGCCCTTCGCCCTTGGCCTTGAAATGTTCGGCGGGGTCGTCGGCGTACTTGTCTCGCACGAGCTTCTCGAGCGGCGTGGTGAGGATGCCGTACCCCTCCTCGAGCTGGGCCGCGCGGCGGTAACGGGCGCTGAAGCGCAGGACGGTGAGGATGCACGCGTCGTGCCCGAGGGCGGCGCCCATCCAGATCGCGTCGTGGTTGCCCCACAGGACGGAGCAGTTGGGCTGAGCCATGAGGGTGTCGATGACGCGATCGATACGGGGGCCGCGGTCCCCCATGTCGCCGGCGACGATGAGCTCGGCGCACGCGAGCGAGCGGATGAGCCGGCTGGCGGCACGGACGGCGCCGAAGTCGCGGTCGTGCAGGGCGAAGGACGTGAGCATCGCGCGGCAGTAATAGGGGCGCGCGGCCGAGAGCATCTCCACCAGCAGCTCGCGGAACTCCGGCGTGACCAGCGACGTGACGTGGTTGCGCCGGTAGTTGCGGCGGAGGGCGCGGATGATGTCGCACTGGAGGTTGAGGGTGTCGTAGACCCACTGCGTGCGCCGCTCAGGACCGGCGGCGGCGACGGTGGGGGTGATCCGGCGGAGCGCTTCGCGCGGGTAGTAGAGGATCGCGAGGAACTGCTCGCGCGCCGCCGGCGTCAGGCGGTCCTTCATCACGCTCTCGACCAGCGGGCGCAGGGCGCCAGAGGCGTTGTGGATGACGTGGCGCAGCTTCACGTCCTCTCCGTGCACATCTGAGATCACGTGGATGGTCGGCGCGGGGAGCGTAAGGGCCGCGGTGAGCCCGGCGGCCTCGCGGAGCGCGTCGAAGCGGTTGGGATAGGAGGCCGAGAGGGCCTGGAGAAAGCGGAGACGATCGGGGGTAAAGGCGGCGGCGGGGGAGGCGGGCATGGGCGGAGGGTACCGGGGGGAGCAAAGCGGGTGAAGGGGCGGCGCGTCGGTTGTGCCTGTGCTGCCTGCTGGAGGGCGTGGATCGCTTCCGTATGACGGCCTGGACCAACCTGGTCATGCCTGGTGCGCTAGCGTCCCGCGTTGTTCCCGGAGATCGTCTCATGACACGCGACCTTTCCACCCGCGTCTTCGACAGTGCGATTGAGATGCTCCCGGATGTTGACAACCCCACGCCGCTGGTGCGGATCAACCGGCTGGCGCCCGCTGGGAGCACGCTCTATGCGAAGCTGGAGTGGATGAACCCGTTCGGGAGCGTGAAGGACCGCGCCGCCTGGGAGATGCTGCGCAGCCTGGAGGAACGGGGGGAGCTCGGCGACAAGCGCCCGGGCCGCGGCGTGGTCGAGCCGACCAGCGGCAACACCGGGCTGTCGCTGGCCGCTCTTGCCGGCCTGCGCGGCTACGGCATGCGGGCGGTTGTGCCGGGCAAGGTGCCCATGGAGAAGAAGGCGCTGCTGCGGATGGCAGGGGCGGAGGTGGACGTCGTGGCCGATGCGATGTGCCCGCTGCCCGGCAGCGAGGACGGGACCATCGGGCTCGCCCGCTCCTATGCGCGCGCCCGGGGCGACAAGTACGCCATGCCCAACCAGTACGAGAATCAGGCCAACGCCGGCGCGCACGAGCGCACGACGGGCCCGGAGATCTGGAGGCAGACGGCCGGAAAGGTCACACATGTCTTCACGGCGCTGGGCACGGTCGGCACGGCGACGGGGCTGTCGCGGTACCTGCGCCAGCAGAACCCGAACGTGAAGGTGATCGCGGTGCAGCCGACGCCGGGGCATGACGTGCCCGGCCTGCGGAACGTGAGCGAGCTGGGCGTGAGCAGGCTCTTTGAACCGGCCCTGATCGACGAGATCCTCGAGGTGGATTTCGAGCTTGCCTACTCGCGCGCGGTGGAGCTCTTTCGGCGCGAGGGGTTGCGAGCGGGCCCGTCGAGCGGGCTGATCTTCGAGGGGGCCAGGCGCGTCGCCGAGCGCGACGGCGGGAGAGGCGTCGGCCTGGGCGTGATGATCTTCTGCGACGACATCTTCAAATACGTCGGCAGCATCCTTAAGCATCAACCCGCGGTGAACGTCGACGAACCGAAGGGATGATGCGCTTACTTCCGTGATCGGTGAGGTACACTCGGGTGGCACCTCCCTTGGCCGGTCGTCCCCACGGCCTTCCCACCCAAGGAGCACCCATGCAGTACGCCCACCCCGAAGTCCTCGTCGACCCGCAGTGGCTGAAAGAGCACCACAAGGACGCCGACATCCGCGTGATCGAAGTGGACATGGACCCGAAGATGTACGCCGCCGGGCACGTGCCCGGCGCCATCGGGCTCGACTGGACCAAGGACCTCCAGGACCCGGTCCGGCGCGACATCCCCTCTCCGCAGCAGTTCGAGAGGCTGATGGGCGAGCGCGGCGTGAGCAACGACCACACGGTGATCCTCTACGGCGACAGCGCCAACTGGTTTGCGGCTTACGCGTTCTGGGTCTTCAAGCTCTACGGGCACAGGGACGTCCGGCTGCTCAACGGCGGACGCGCCAAGTGGCTGAGCGACGAGACGCTGCCCATGAGCACCGAGATGCCAGACCACGCGCCCGCGGCCTACCGCACCTCGCCGATCGACGCCCGCTATCGGGCCAACGTGATGGAGGCGCTCAGTGCGAGCGAGGCGACGCGCACGCGCTTGGCGCAGATGGTGGACGTCCGTTCCCCCGACGAGTTCAGCGGCAAGGTGATCGCGCCGCCGGGTATGACCGAGACGGCGCAGCGCGGCGGGCACATCCCCGGCGCGGTGAGCGTGCCTTGGGGCACCGCGGTGAACACCGACGGCACGTTCAAGAGCCCCGAGGAGCTCCGCGGCATCTATGTCGAGGGGAAGGGGCTCGCGGCCTCCACGCCGACGATCGCCTATTGCCGCATCGGCGAGCGGAGCAGCCACACCTGGTTCGTGCTCAAGTACCTGCTGGGGTTCAGCGACGTGAAGAACTACGACGGGAGCTGGACCGAGTACGGGAGCATGGTCGGCGTGCCGATCGAGAAGAACGCGTGAGCGGCCGTGGCGCCCGCGTCACACCGGGCGGCTCAGCGAGCGGTCGCGCGCGAGGAGGGCGTCGATCGTGACTTCCTTGCCGCACTCGGGGCACACGACGTTCTGCGCGCCGTGCATGTCGTACCCGCACGCCGGGCAGGGGACGGCGTCGCCGGCCATCAGGCGTCGGACGTAGGCCGCGGGGTCGCGCGAGCGGAGGAAGATACCCGCGGCGCAGCCGCAGAAACGGTCGGCGGCCTCGTCGGAGCCGAACACGGTCAGCGGGATGACAAAGACGCTGCGCGGCAGCAGCGCGACGGCGACGGCGCCGCCCGTGCGTCGGACTGCATCGAAGCGGCAGGCGGGGTAATGAAGGGTGGCGTTGGGCATCGTCACCGTGCAGCCAGAGGCATCGATGCTGAGCCGGTGGCTGCCCAGCAGGTCGAGCTCATCGACGGTGAGGGGGCGGCTGACGACGGTGCCGTCGGGGAGGGTGCGGCGGACGCGCCCTTTGTACTGGGCTCGCACGAGGTAGGCGGTGCCGGCGAGAACGGCGAGCGGCGGCAGCAGGTGCTCGGGGAAGCCGACGCCGACCCCGCTGACGAACGCCCAGGCGACCAGCGCGACGAGGAAGCCCACGACGCCGACACCGATGGCGCGCCCGAGGCGCCCTTCCTGAGGCGCGTGCCCGTCGAAGTAGCGGGCCACCTCGCCGCGGATGCGCAGCACATCGCTGACGTGCATCACGAACGAGACTTCAACGCGGTCGGGGAGGGGTGGGGGCTCTGGCGGCATGCTCACGGAGCCTACCGGATCCGTCTTGCGATCGAGAACTGACAAAGGATCGACGCCTACCACAGATCAGATGGCGGTCGCGCGCCGGAGTTGGATGTCGGCCGCGGCTTTGTCGCGTTCGACGAACACGTCATAGGTGACCTCAGTGCCGCACTCCGGGCAAACGGCGCTCGCCGCCTTGAGCATGCTGTATCCGCACCTGCCGCAGTTGACGGCCTCGTGCTGGAGCAGCCGCGGAACGAGCGCGTTGGGGTTGCGACAGCGATTGAACAGGCTGTTTAACTGCAGACATACACCGGCGCGCTCTGCGTCTGATGCGAACGCCGAGTTGGGGATCCAGAAATCGGTCTGCGGGAGCAGATGAACCACGACGAACGCTGCAGCCTGCTCGACCGAGTCGTAACACGCCGAATCGGCGCGGAAGACGGTATCCGGAGAGACGAGTTCGCATCCTGACGCGTCAAACCGCCACCGGTAGCGGCCCGCCCTGCTGAGATCGTCCAGGCGCAACGGTCGCTCGACCTGTGCCTTTGCCTGCTCGCGGGCCGTCCCTCGCATGACGAGCCAGATGACTCCGGCCAAGAGGGCGACGATCCCAACCGCAAAGAGCACCCGGCCGGCGGGTCCCATCGCGCCGCCGGACTTCAGCAGTGCCAACACCACGCACACGATGACGGCACTCAGCACACCCAGCCCCATCGCCCAGCGGAACCCGCGGCGTTCTGTTTGCTGGTACGTCGCCAAAAACTCCCCGTCAAGCTCCTCCTCGAAAGCGAGCAGCTCGCGGCGTCCCATTGTGTAGTCAATCACGACCGGGAGCTCAGCTTTGGGGGCTTGGGCCGCCTCTCCCATCACTCCTCCAGGTACGTGTACCCCCCGAGCCCGTCGTCGTAGTACTTGAGTAGGGCCTTTCCTTCTGGGAGGGTGAGGCGTCCCTGCTTGCAGGCGGCCTCGACGTCCATGCGCATGGCGCGCTTCATGTCGTCGATGTCGTACTGCACGTACTGGAGAACCTCCTCGACGGTGTCTCCCTCGATGACCTCCTCGATGTGCCACTGGCCGCGCTCGTCCATCGTGATGTGGACGGCGTGGGTATCGCCCAGCAGGTTGTGAAGGTCACCCAGGATCTCCTGGTAGGCGCCGAGCAGGAAGACGCCGAGGTAGTACGGCTCGACGCCGGCGCAGTCGCCGGGGAGCTCGCGCACCTCGTGCAGCTCGAGCGTCTTCTTGTCGATGCGCTTGTCGACGAAGTTGTCCACCTTGCCGTCGGAGTCGCAGGTGATGTCGCACAGGATGCCCGTGCGCGTCGGCTGCTCGTTGAGCCGGTGGATGGGGCAGATCGGGAAGAGCTGGTCGATCGCCCAGGAGTCGGGCATCGACTGGAAGATGGAAAAGTTGCAGAAGTAGATGTCGCTGAGCGACTCGGGGAGGGTCTCAAGCTCGGCGGGGAGCTCCCCCTTCTTCGCGGACTTCTCCAGCAGCTTGTGCCCGACGGCCCAGAAGAGGCGCTCGGCGGCGGCCCGCATCGGCAGGCTCATGTAGCCGAGGGAGAAGAGGCTCATCGCCTCGTCGCGTGCCTGGGTGGCGTCGTGGTAGGCCTCGACGATGTTGCGGTCGGTGAGGTTCCGGTAGGTCTCCAGCAGGTCGAGCACCGGCTGGGGGACCTCGCCCGCGGCGCCGCCGGCGGTCTCGGCCTTCATGTCGGCCTCGATGCGGGGCATGTCGGGGTTGGGGTCAAAGCGGCTGGTGCCGACGACGTCGAGCACCAGGATCGAGGAGTAGGCGACCATGGCGCGCCCGCTCTCGGTGATGATCATCGGGTGCTTGACCTTGGCGTCGTCGCACACGCTCTTGATGCGGTAGACCACGTCGGCGGCGTACTCGGCGACGGTGTAGTTGATCGAGCTGTGCCAGGCGCTCTGGCTGCCGTCGTAGTCGACGCCCATCCCGCCGCCGATGTCGAGCATCGTGAGGCCGGCACCCATCTTGGCGAGCTCGCAGTAGACGTGCGTCAGCTCGTTGACGGCGTTCTTCAGGACGCGGATGTCGTAGAGCTGGCTTCCCACGTGGCAGTGGAGCAGGTTGAGGCAGTCGAGCATCTCGTGCCTCTTGAGGTACTCGACGGCTCTGATGACCTCGCTGACGAAGAGGCCGAACTTGCTGCGCACGCCCGCGCTGCTCTCCCACCGGCCCGCCCCCTTGCTGCTGAGCTTGACCCGGATGCCGATCTTCGGTCGCACGCCGTACGCCTTGGCGTGCTTGACGATCAGCTCGAGCTCGGTGAACTTCTCGACGACGGGGATGATGTTGCGCCCCAGCTTGGTGGCGAGGATCACCGTCTCGATGAACTCGCTGTCCTTGAAGCCGTTGCAGATGATCGGCATCCCGTTGACGCCGGGGCCGCCCGCGGTGGCGGAGAGGCCCAGCACCGCGACGAGCTCGGGCTTGCTGCCCGCTTCGAGCCCGAAGTTGAGGTTCACGGCGAGGCTGGCCATCTGCTCGCAGACGTGGCGCTGCTGGTTAACCTTGATCGGGTAGACGCAGGAGTACCCGCCGGCGTACTGCTGCTCGGTCATCGTGTCGTCGAACGCCTTGCGGATCTCCTTCAGCCGGTGCTCGAGGATGTCGTTGAAGCGCAGGAGCACCGGCGTGTGGATGCCGCGCTCGCGCAGCCCCTGCACCACCTCGTACAGGTCCACCGAGTGCTCGGGGCGCTTGGTCGGCGCGACGGCGAGGTTGCCGTACTGGTTGACGGCTACGTACCCCTTTCCCCAGTCGTTGACGCCGTAGAGCTTCGCCGATTCCTCGGCGGTCCAGCGTCCGTGGAGGAACTCGTTCTTCGGGATGTTGATCGTGGCCATGTTTGAGCAGCGCTCGCGTGGAGGCGGACAAGCGGAACAACGCGCCGGCGTAAGGCCAAAGGCCCAGGGCGTGCGTCAAGGTCGCACGCCCCGGGCCTTCACCCTCGGTGCCCGCGGGAAAGTGTAGTGGGTCCGCGCGGACGTGCAAGGGGCGCGGGCCGGGAAAACCGCGCCGCTTCTCCCGTGCGGTTGATGTGCAACACTTGTCGCATGATCCACCTCGGCGTCAACATCGACCACGTCGCCACCATCCGTCAGGCCCGTCGCGGCCGCGAGCCGGACGCGCTCCAGGCGGCGCACGAGGCCGTTCTCGGCGGTGCCCAGATCATCACGGTTCACCTCCGCGAGGACCGCCGGCACGTCACCGACGCCGACGTTCAGCACCTGGCCGCCACCCTTGCGGGTGGCGTGCGGCTGAACCTTGAGATGGCCGCCACCGACGAGATGGTCGGCATCGCC
>DASPMT010000092.1:0-4231 GCA_035626935.1 Phycisphaerales bacterium
CGAGTACCAGCTCGAAGGGACCACCCAGATCCCCATCGACTCCGCCAAGGGAAACTCGTTCAGCCAGCTCCTGCGCTCGGTCCTGCGGCAGGACCCCGACGTGATCCTGGTGGGTGAGATCCGCGACGAGGAAACCGCCCGCACGGCCATGCAGGCCGCGATGACCGGCCACCTGGTCTTCTCCACGGTGCACAGCAAGGACTCGATCTCGGCGGTCTTCCGCATCCTGGACCTGAAGGTCGAACCGTTCCTGATCGCCAGCTCGCTCGACCTGGTCATCGCGCAGCGGCTGGTGCGCACCCTCTGCGACAACTGCAAGCGTCCGGTCAAGGTGACCCCGGGCCAGAGCACCCGCATCGGCAAGTACCTTGGCCCCAGCGGCGAGGTCTTCGTGCCCGTCGGCTGCGCGATGTGCTTCAAGACCGGCTACCGCGGACGCAAGGCCATGTTCGAGCTGCTCGACGTCAACGACGAGCTGCGGGACGTCATCCTTAAAGAGCCCACGATCGCCGCCATCAAGAAGGTGATCGAGAAGGGGCTGTTCACAACGCTCGTCCAGAGCGGATGGACCCTCGCCGGCAAGGGCGTCACCGATCTGGACGAGATCGAACGCGTCTGCGGCACCGGCGCCTGAGCCTCAGTCCGCTTTGCCTTTGGGGGCTCGCGAGTCCCCCTTGTCCTGCTTCCGCTGCTGGTTCACGTGCGACGGATCGGCCCGGCTGCCGCCGCGCGGCGCGCCGCCCTGGTTGGCGCCCATGTGGCCGCCCTTAGCATCCTGGTGCGGTCCCTGGACCGAGCTGCCGCGGCCCGGCTCATCGTGATGGGGCGGGCCGCCCTGCTCGCCGCGGCCGCGGTCGCGCCGTCCGACTTCGGGCGTCTTGCCCTGTCCGGTGATCGCGTCGGGCCCGCGCCCGTCATCCTCGCGCCCGGGGATGTTCGCCGTCTGACGGTCCTGTGCCTGCTGATCGCGGTTGTTCTTGCTCGGCATGTGATGCTCCTGTGGTTGGTGTTGCGCTTCGTGATAATCGACTGCGTCGCAGGGCTACCTCTCCGGCGGCGGCGCTTCGGCGGGCGTCTTCTCCGGTGGCAGCGGCTTGATCGGGGGCGCCGGCGCGGGAAGCGCCGAGATAAACGACTCCAAGGCGCTGATGAACCGTTCGTAGGCCTCGATCTGCGGGACATGGCCTACACCGTCGAGCGCGACCAGGCGGGCGCTGGGGATCGCCTTGGCGGCGCGGGCGCCCAGGGCGGGGTAGTCCCCCATCTTCGCCGCGCCCTGCGGCGTCGCGAGGTCCTTGCCGATGGCGGTCCGGTCACGCTGCCCGATGATCAGCAGCGTCGGCACGCCGATCCGTCCGAACTCGTAGCAAACCGGCTGCGTGTAGATCATGTCGTACGTCAACGCGTTTACGCGCGCCACCTTCGGGTAGTCAGGCCCGAGCGTCATCGCGGCGATCGGTCGGACCCAGCGGGCGTACCCCTCGTTCCACGTCCCCCCGTAGTAGTTCTCGCGCTGGTACTTTGCCAGAGACTCGAACGTCTGCTTCACCTCCCGCTCGTACCAGCGGGCGACGCTCTGATACGGCGCCAGAACGCGGTAGTCTTCCAGTCCGATCGGGTTCACGAGCGTCAGCGACGCCGTCCGCTCCGGGAACACCAGCGCAAAGCGGGTCGCGAGCATCCCGCCCATCGAGTGTCCCACCACGTCCGCTCGCGCCACGCCGAGCGCATCGAGCAGCGACGCGGTGTTCTCCGCGAGCATGTGGAACGAGTACTGGATGTCGTCCGGTTTCGCCGACTTGCCGAAGCCGATCTGGTCGGGGATCACCACGCGGTGCCCTTGCGCCGCCAGGTCGCGCGCGGTCTGCTCCCAGTAAGCGCCGAAGAAGTTCTTGCCGTGAAGCAGCATCACGGTCCGTCCCGTCGCCTTCTCCTCCTTCGGCACGACGTCCATGTACGCCATCGCCAGCGGCTGACCCTGCACGGTCACCGAGTGCGTCTTCACGGGAAACGGATACTCAAACCCCTCGAGGGAGGCTCCCAACGGTCTGGTCGGCGGCTCGTCGGCGGTTGTGACAACCTGCGGCCGCTTTGGCGCCGGCGCATCGTGCGCCGGCTGTGCGCACATCCCGTAGGCCAGCAGAAGAGAGGACAGGGTGCGGGCGAGCATGCCGGTCTGTGCGTCTGCTCACCGGGGACCTTGCCAATCCGGAGTGAAGGGCCCTTCATTCTGCCGCGGAACGGCCGGTACCATCTGCCCGTGCACCAAGACGACGTCAGCCCAGGCATCCCCGCCGCGCCTGCGCAGCTGGGGCAGGAGGATCCCGACCTGGGGCCGTTGTTGTTTGAGCGGAGCCGGCCGTCCAACCTCTATCTCACACTGACCGTGCTGCTGGCGATCGGCGCGGTCGTTGCGCTGTGTTGGGCGATAAGCAACGCGGCCACTTCGCCGGCCGTGTCGCCGCTTGTGCAGATTGCCGGATGGGCCGGCGCGGCGCTCCTGTTGATCGGGACCGTCGTCACCGCCGTTCTCGCCTATCGCCGCAAGTTCATTCTCCGGTTCCATCAGAGCGGCGTGTCGCGCCGGGCGCGGGGCGTTTCCGGACCGGTCGAGCGCGTGCCCTACCACGCGATCTCAGGGATCGCGTTCAACGCCCTCCGCGTCCACAGCCACGGCATCTACTCGCACACGGCGCTCACCGTGGTCATCCGACCCGATCCCTCGCTCGGACTGAGCGACTTCAAGTACAGCGGACGGCTGAAAGAGAAGCGCAAGGGATTCCTGAAGCTCTCCGCCGAGTCGACAGACGAGCTTGAGCCTATCCACGCCGCCATTTCCGAGCGCCTGGGCGGCCTGATGCTCGAACGCGTCCGCGCCGGAGAGGTGGTGCCCTGGACGGAGAAACTCGCGCTGAGCACCGCGGGCCTGCACGTCAAGGGCCAGCTCTACCCGTTCGACAACATCAAAGAGGCGACCGTCGTCGACGGCAGCATGAAGGTCGTGGCGAAGGGGAAGTTCTTTGCCGCCGCGACAGCGGCAGCCGGCGAGATGAACTTCCTCGCCGGCTGGATGGTGTTCAACACGCTGCTGGCTGAGCGTCACCCGGCTTGAGCGTCCACCGGCGAGGCAGCGTGCGGTTTCGACCGCCTTTCCGTAGCCCAGCGGCGCGCACGGGCTTCTTGGCCGCGCAGCGCCCGGTGAAGTAGACTGTTACAGCCCGTATGCAGGATGACCGCACCACTCTGGCCGTCCTTGCCGCCGTTGCCGCCTGCGCGTGCTGCGGCGGCGCGGGCGCTCAAACGATCTCGGTGCACACGGCTGCGCGCGGGCTTCAACTCCCGGTTGCGATCGTGCCCGGACCGCCGTCGGCCGGGCACGGCATGCTCTACATCGCCGAGCGGGCAGGCACCGTCAGGCTGGTCAACGCTACGACGGGCGCCGTCGTGCCGGCGCCCGTTCTGACTGTCTCCCAGCCCGTCTCGCTGTTCAGCGATGCGGGGCTGCAGTGCATCGCCCTCAGCCCGCCAGGCCCGGGGCCGCGCTACATGTACGCCTACTACAACACGGCTCCGACGACCGCCCTCCTTGAGCGCCACACGCTTACGCCCGATGGGACATTCGCCGTGGCAGGGAGCGTGCAGACCGTGCTCCGCTATCAGCGTGCCGCGGGACACAACGGGGGGTGGCTGGGGTTCTCACCCGTCGACGGCTACCTGTACCTCTCCCTGGGCGACGGCGGCTTCGCCGCGAACCCCGACCCTACCAACGCCGCGCAGTCGTTGTCAGGAACGACCGCGTTTCAGGGGAAGGTCTTACGGATCGACCCGAGCGGCGACGACTTTCCTGCCGACGCCGACCGTAACTACCGCATCCCCCCCACCAACCCGTTCGTCGGCGTTGATGGAGACGACGAGATCTGGGACTACGGCCTGCGCAACCCGTGGCGCTGTTGCTTCGATCCCGCAAATGGCGACTTCTGGATCGCCGACGTCGGGCAGGAGACGTGGGAGGAGATCAACCTGGAGCGGCAGGGCACACCATCCGCATCCGGCGGTCACAACTACGGATGGAAGTGCTTCGAAGGCGTGCACTTCACCGGGTATGCGCCGTGCACGCCGGCGCTCCCCTTCACCCCACCGCTTGCGGTCTACGGGCACGACGAGTCCGGCGGCTGCTCCATCACCGGGGGCATCGTCTACCGAGGCGCAGCGATCCCCGCGCTCGTCGGCG
>DASPMT010000093.1:0-4159 GCA_035626935.1 Phycisphaerales bacterium
GTCGATGAGGAGTGGACGATCACCATCCCGGCCGGCACGCTGTCGGTCACCCTCGACCTCACCGTCGAGGACGACACGACCGCCGAGAACCCCGAGACGGCCGTGGTCAACCTTGTTGCGAACCCGGCATACCGCCTGGGCACTCCGGCGCAGCGCACCGGCACCGTCACGATCGCCGACAACGAGCCGATGGTGACGCTCTCGGTGGTCGACGGTCAGGCCGCCGAGCACTTCACGCCCGCCGTCGCCAACGGCGGCCAGTTCCGCGTAACCCGGCCGACGACCAACACGGCCGGCGACCTGGTGGTGCACTTCACCATGAGCGGCAGCGCGGGGATCGAAGGTGAGTACACCCTCGTCGCCGTCGCCGGCGGCGGCGCGGTCACGTACGACCCCGACACCGGCGAGGGCACGGTGACGATCCTGTCCGGGGACACTACGGGCCTGGTCAACCTCGTCGTAACGAACGACGCCGTTGTCGAACTGGCCGAGACGGCGATCATGACGCTCGTCGGCACCGACGAGTACCGGGTGTCGACCGTCGCCAGCCAGCGGATCGGCACCGTGACCATCGCCGACAATGAGCCGGTGATCTCCCTGCAGGCGACCGACAACACGGCGGCCGAGGGCCTCATCAACGGCGTGCCCAACTTCGGCAACTTCCGTATCAGCCGCACCGGCGACATCAGCGAGCAGCTCACGATCAACGTCGTCGTCACCGGCACAGCGGTCAACGGCGACTGGATCAACTTCATCGAGACCGAGATGGTGATCCCCGCCGGCCAGTCCTTCTACGACAACCCGGTCGTGCCCGTTGACGACGCCCTGTGGGAGAACGCCGATACCATCATCATCACCCTCGCCACCGGCGACGGGTACACCCTGACCAGCACGGCGTCGCAGCGCACCGCCACGGTGACCATCGCCGACAACGAGAACACCATCGCCGTCCGCGCGCAGGACGCTACCGCGGCGGAGGTGACCGGCGGCGCGGCAAACCCCGGCCAGTTCCGCTTCAGCCGCACCGGCGGCACCAACACGGCCGCGGTGACCGTGCACTTCTCGCTCGCGGGCAGCGCTCTCACCAGCGACTACGCTCTCGCCGCCGGCGCAGCGGGCGCAAACCTGCAGTTCGACGCCGACACCGGGCTCGGCTCCATCACCATCCCGGCCGGCGCCGCCTCGGTCGACCTCAACCTGACGGCCGTTGATGACGTCACCGGCGAGGCGGTCGAGACCGCCGTGCTGACGCTGGTGGAGGACGCCAGCTACCGGCTCTCGCTGACGGCCTCGCAGCGCACCGCGACGGTGAGGATCAACGACAACGAGGCGACGGTCGTCCTCACCACCAACGACCGCACCGGCGCTGAGGTCACCACCGGCACCGCCAACGGCGGCCGCTACACCTTCACCCGCTCGCTCGCCAGCAACGCGGCCCCGCTCACGGTGTTCTTCACCGTCACGGGCACCGCAACGCCGACGCTCGACTTCAGCCTTGCGGCCTTCACCGCTGGCGCGACGCTCGACTTCGACCCCGACACCGGGCTCGGGTCGATCACCATCCCGGCCGGGACAAACGTGGCCGTCCTGAACCTCAACGTCGTCGACGACCTGCTGGTCGAGAGCGCCGAGACGGCGATCCTCACGGTGACCGAGGGCGACGGCTACCGGCTCGGAGCCACGGCCGCCCAGCGCACCGGCACGGTGACGATCAGCGACAACGAGCCGCGGTTCGCCGTGACGGCCAGTGACGCCGCAGGCGCCGAGACCGCCAGCGGCTCGGCCAACCCCATCACGTTCCGCATCGCCCGCACCGGCGGCAGCAACGGCCAGACCAGCGTCGTCAACTTCAGCATGACGGGCACGGCGACCCCGGGCACCGACTATGTGCTGACGATGAACGCGGCCGCGGGCGTCACGTTCGACTTCGACCCCGTCACGGGCGAGGGCACCGTCACGTTCACCGGCACCGCCACGCAGGCCACCCTCGTCGCGACGCCGGCCCTCGACCAGACGGTCGAGCCGGTGGAGACGGTCGTGCTCAACCTGCTGCCGGCCACCGACGGCGGTCAGGAGTACACCGTGAGCGAGACGCAGGGCTCGGCCACCGGCAACCTCACCAGCGCTGTCTTCGCCGACATCGCTGCGCTGGAGATCGGCGAGCTGTCGGACACCGAGTTTGTCTTCGGGCAGGACGGCCAGACCGTCTCGTTCGACCTCAGCGTGCAGAACCTGGGCACCACGACGAACACCAGCGTCCGCGGCCTTGTCTTCCTGCAGCGGGCCAACGGCACTCGGATCACCATCAACACGGCCAACTACGCCGTAAACCTGGCGCCGGGCGAGTCGACGATCCTCAACATCGTGATCAACCTGGACGACGCTCCGAGCATCCCGCTCGGCACGTACACGCCGGGCGTCACGGCGACGATCGCGACCGGCGGCGGCGGCACCGACGTCAACGCCGCGAACAGCACGATCACCGACGCCGAGCAGCCGGTAACCGTCATCGCCGCCCCGTAAGCGGCAATCGCTGACGCCCCGCCGCCAGTCGGTGAGCGGTCTCAAACGCCTACCATCGCCCCCTTCTCACTCGGGCGGGGGGCGTTTTTCCATCGTCGGAGAACCGCCCCGGTCCCCGGAGTCAACAACGTGTCCACCGCAACTCAGTCACCGAACAAGGTCACCGTCGCCGATGCCGGCCCCAGCCGCAAGAAGCTGACGATCGAGATCCCCGCCGCCACCGTCACCGAGTCGCTCGGCTTCTCGCTCGAGGCGGCCGTCGCCCAGGCCGAGCTGCCCGGCTTCCGCAAGGGTCGTGCGCCCCGCCGGCTGATCGAGAAGCGGTTCGGCGGGCACGTGCAGCGTCAGGCAAAGGAGACGCTCGTCGGCAACGCCGTCCAGAGCGCCGTACAGGAGCACAAGCTCCGCGTGCTCGGCAACCCCTTCGCCAAGGACATCGACAAGCTCGAGCTCACCTCGGGCAAGCCGTTCAGCTTCGAGGTCGAGATCGAGGTCCTCCCCGAGTTCGAGATGCCCAAGTTCGACGGGCTCAGTCTCCGCAAGCCGCAGATGACCGTCTCCGACGAGATGATCGAGAACGACCTCAGGACCCTCTCGATCCAGGAAGGCTCTCTCGAGGAGCGTCCCTCCCCCGAGCCGGGCGACTACCTCACCGGCCACGCGAAGATGACCGGTTCCGACGGCAACATCTACTTCGAGTCAGACGGCATCGTCGTGCAGGTGCCGCCCGCCGACAAGGCCCCCAAGGGCATGATCGTCGGGCTCGTTGTGGAGGACCTCTCCAAGCAGCTCGCCAACGTCAAGGTCGGCGAGAAGGTGACCGTCAAGACCAAGGGCCCGGAGCAGCACGAGAACGAGAAGCTCCGCGGCATGGACCTGACGATCGAGTACACGCCCGCCCGCTGCGACCGGATCATCCCGGCGCCGACGGCCGACCTGATCGCCCGCTTCGGCATGACCGACGAGACCGCCCTGCGCCAGGCCCTCCGTGAGCGCCAGGAGCAGCGCGTCAAGATCGATCAGCAGGTGGCGATGCGCACCCAGCTTGCCAAGCACCTGCTCGAAGAGGTCAAGATGGACCTCCCCCAGCGCCTCACCGCCGACCAGATCGGCCGCAACATGGAGCGTCGCCGGCTGGAGCTGCTCTACCGCGGCGTCGACGCCGCCAAGATCGAGGAGAACCTCGCCGAGCTCCGCGCAGCCAGCACCTTCGACGCGGTCCGCGACCTCAAGCTCTTTTTCATCCTTGACAAGGCCGCCGAGGAGCTCGGCGTCAAGGTCACCGAGAACGAGATCAACGGCCGGATCGCCCAGATGGCCCAGGAGCGCAACGAACGCCCCGAGAAGCTCCGCCAGCAGCTCATGCAGAGCAACATGATCGGTGGCGTCTACAACCAGCTCCGCGAGCACAAGACGATGGACGCCATCATCGCCAAGGCCAACGTGACCGAGCTCCCCCTCGACGAGTACAACAAGCAGGTTGAGGCGGAGAACAAAGCCTCGGCTGAGAAGGCAAAGTCTAAGAAGTAAGCCGCGCAGCGGCTCGCAGCGGATCTCGAAGGCTCCGGGTCCTCCCCGGGGCCTTTTTCGTTTTCCATGTCGTCGCGGACGCCGCCACGCTCAGGCCGTTCGGCCG
>DASPMT010000094.1:0-2312 GCA_035626935.1 Phycisphaerales bacterium
ATGTTGTCCCCCGCCTGACCCTCATCCAGGATCTTGCGGAACATCTCCACACCCGTGCACACCGTCTTCTGCGTCGGACGCAACCCGACGATCTCCACCTCATCACCCGTGTGGATGATCCCCTGCTCCACCTTGCCGGTCACCACCGTCCCCCGACCCGTGATCGAGAACACATCCTCGATCGGCATCAAGGCGACGGCGAAGACGGTGGTGACCGGCGTCGAGATGTTCCGCAAGCTGTTGGACTCGGGCGAGGCGGGCGACAATGTCGGCTGCCTGATCCGCGGCATCGGGCGCGAGGACGTGGAGCGCGGCCAGGTGCTGGCGAAGCCGGGGTCGATCACGCCGCACACCAAGTTCAAGGCGGAAGCCTACGTGCTGACCAAGGAGGAGGGCGGCCGGCACACGCCGTTCTTCACCAACTACCGGCCGCAGTTCTACTTCCGCACGACGGACGTGACCGGGGTGGTGAGCCTGCCGGAGGGCACGGAAATGGTGATGCCGGGCGACAACGTGACGATGACGGTGCAGCTCATTTCGCCGATCGCCATGGACGAGGGCCTGCGCTTCGCCATCCGCGAGGGCGGCCGCACCGTCGGCGCCGGCGTCGTCACCAAGATCGTCAAGTAGTGCTATAAGCTTGGCGACGTAGGAGTGTAGCTCAGTTGGTAGAGCATCGGTCTCCAAAACCGAGGGTCGGGGGTTCGAGTCCCTCCACTCCTGCCATTGCCTAGGCACGATTGGCGAAGCCAATCGTGGTTGTGAACGAAGCGTAGGAAACCGCGCTTTCTCAAGGGAAAGCGCTCTAGGAACAAGAAGTGAAGAACCCAGTTGAATTTATGCGCGAAGTGCGCGGCGAGGTGGCCAAGGTCACCTGGCCGACGCGACGGGAGACCATGATCACCACCAGCATGGTCTTCATCTTCGTCGTCATCGCCGCGCTGTTCTTCCTGGTGGCGGACAAGATCATCGCGTTCCTGATCAAGCTGATTCTCGGGGTTTAGCTGCAATGGCTCATCGCTGGTATGTCGTTCACGCCTATTCGGGCTTCGAGAACAAGGTCGCGCAGTCGATCCGCGAACAGGCCCAGAAGAAGGGCCTGGCCGAGGAGATCACCGAGGTCATCGTGCCGACCGAGGAAGTCGTCGAGGTGCGCCGCGGCTCCAAGGTCAACACCGAGCGCAAGTTCTTCCCGGGCTATGTGCTGGTGAAGATGGATCTGACCGACGATTCCTGGCACCTGGTCAAGAACACGGCCAAGGTGACGGGCTTCCTGGGCGGCGGTGGCCGCGGCAAGCCGGTGCCGATCTCCGACGCCGAAGCCAACCGCATCATGCGCCAGGTCCAGGAAGGCGTGGAGCGACCCAAGCCCGCCGTGAGCTTCGAGGTCGGCGAGCAGGTGAAGGTGGCCGATGGTCCGTTCGCCTCGTTCAACGGCACGGTCGAAGACGTTGACGAGGAGCGCGCCCGCCTCAAGGTGGCGGTGTCGATCTTCGGCCGCTCGACCCCTGTGGAACTCGACTACGCGCAGGTGGAAAAACTCTGATATAGTGCCCAGATAGGGCTGAAAATCAGGTGTTGTACGGGCTCGGGGAACTTGCTAAACCCCGCGCCCTCGAAGGCTGGCCGCGCGCCGGCCTTTTCGCGTGAGGCCGGTGCAATCCCGAAAATCCAACAGGATCAAGGGTTTGGCTGGAACATAGGGTGTGGGAGGCCGGCCATGGCCGAACCACACCGCCCATCAGGAGGGCAAGCATGGCCAAGAAGATCCAGGCCTACGTCAAGCTGCAGGTGCCAGCTGGCAAGGCCAACCCGTCGCCGCCGATCGGGCCCGCGCTCGGTCAGCAGGGCGTGAACATCATGGAGTTCTGCAAGCAGTTCAATGCGCGCACCCAGAAGATGGATGCGGGCATGCCGATCCCGGTGGTCATCACCGTGTTCCAGGACCGCAGCTTCAGCTTCGTCACCAAGACCCCGCCGAATACCTACTTCCTGAAGAAGGCGGCAGGCATCGAGTCGGGCGCCAAGACCGTCGGCACGCAGATCGTCGGCAAGGTGACCCGCAAGCAGCTCGAGGAGATCGCCAAGCTGAAGATGCCGGATCTCAACTGCGACACGATCGAAGCGGCGGTCGCCCAGCTCGCGGGCTCCGCCCGTTCGATGGGCCTGGAAGTGGTGGGGTAACCATGGCTCGGGGCAAACGCTACGCAAAGGCGGCCGAGGGTATCGACCGCGACAAGACCTACCCGCTCGCTGAAGCCGTGAAGATGGTCAAGGCGAACGCCAGGGCGAAGTTCGACGAGACGATCGAG
>DASPMT010000095.1:0-5069 GCA_035626935.1 Phycisphaerales bacterium
TTGAGGGTGAGCGTGGCAGTTCCGCTTGCACGGCCAGCACCGAAGGCAAGACAGCCGACACCAAAGAGCACTATGAATGCGGTTGAGGTGAGCGTGGTGGATGACCACGACGGCCAAGTCCCCGTCCATAGCGGGTACCAGAGCGGGAGCAGCAGAAGGAATGCTCCAGCGACGACCCAGACAACGGACTCGGGAGTGATCATTCGTGCGCTGACGCGCCATGGAAGAAACTCGAGCGAGCAGCCGTCTGGGGGGCTGTCCACCCACGCAAGGGAACGCGCGTCAAGCATCGCTGGCAGTGTGAGCCGGCGGCCGCAGGTGCAGTTTACAGACGCCCACGGGTCGGCCAAGGTGGCGACCGGCCTCGTGCAATACGGGCAGATGCGGGCGAGACGGAGCTCGGGGTAGATCAGTTTGTTGAGCACGCGCGTTGTCGAGAGCATAACGCCCAATCTGGAAATGAAAACACCCCGCCGCCGGCCGGGGTGTTTGCTCTTGCTGGATGACGACCGGCTTACGCCTTGACGGCCTGCCGCTTGGCGATCTTCACGCGGCCGTTGCCGGTGAAGTCGGGTGCGCCCTCGGTCTTGCCGTACAGGTCGGCGAACTTGAACCCCTTGCGGGCCTTCCATGCCTTGCGGTGGTAGGCGTCGGACGCCAGGAGCGGGAAGAGAGCGGAGAGCTCGCCGAAGACCATCTGCTCGTGGACGACGTCGACCTTGCCCCACGAGCAGGCCTCGCGGAGGGTGGAGCCGGAGAGGGCGCCGTCGCGGCTGTCGGCGACGGTCATCTGCACGGCGTACTTGTGCATGCCGATGTCGCCGCGGGCCTTGCCGCCCTTGCGCTCGTTGAGGAGCTCCGCGGCGACGACGATGTCCTGCGCGAAGTTCTTCGGCACGCCGCCGCCGAGCATGAGCAGGCCGGTGTCCCTGCAGGCGAGCTTGATGTCGGTCAGCTCGCGGAAGTCCTTGCCGCTGTCGATGGCGACCTGGCCGCGGCCTTCTTCGATCGCCTCGGTCTGCTGCAGCACGATGCCGAAGCCTGCGGAGCAGTCGCTGAAGGCGGGGACGAAGATGGGGACGCGCTTCTGGTAGCAGGTCTTGACGATGGACCGGTTGCGGGCGAACTTGGGGTTGTTTGCGAGGTACGCACCCATAGCCTCGATGAACTCGCGGCTGGAGTAGGCGCCGGGCTGGAAGGCGTTGAAGATCTCGTAGGTGGCGTGGTCGCAGGCGCGGAGGTCGTCCTCGTTGATGTAAGTGTCGTAGATGCGGTCGATCATCATGTTCCGCAGCGTCATGTCATCGACGGGCGGCGCCTCGGGCGAGCCGGGGGCGATGTAGTGCTTGAAGCCGAGCCCTTCGAAGAAGTCCTGGTCGACGATGTTGGCGCCGGTCGCCACGATCGCGTCGATCATGTTGTTCTCGACGAGGGTGATCAGCGCGTCCTTCAGGCCGGCGCTGATGAGCGAGCCGGCGAGGGTGACGATGACCGCGCACTCCTTGTCCTTGAGCATCATCGAGTAGATATCGGCGGCGTTGGCGAGCGTGCGCGACGAGTAGGCCATGTCGCGGTAGCTGTCGACGATGGGGCGGGCGTCGAACGCGGTGATATCGATGTGCTGGATCGGACGGGAGAGGAGGTCCTTCTTGGTCCACTTGGTGCTTGCCATGTGCGTGTCTCCTTCGGCTGTTTGAGCAGCTCGAGGTGGTTCTGGCCAAGCCCCCCTGGCCGATCGTGTCGAGTGCGCACCGGGGGTGGCGGCGCGTCAGGAAGTATACGTGAAAAACGACGGCGCGATGCAAAAAAGGATCGAGCGCCACAGCGCCGCGAGCACGAGCGGAGACGCCGCAGTTCTTCACACGCCCTTGAACGTCAGGATGGGTCGAAGCCGGCGCGTGATGCGGACGAGGTCGCTTTGGGCTCGCATGACACTGCGGATATCCCGGTACGCCGCGGGTCCTTCATCACGTAGACGCGGGCGCTGCTGCGGGTCGGTGTAAACGTTCCTGAGCTGGCGTGCCAGCTCTTTGGTGGTTGTTCGGCGTGTGGCTTCGGAGCGGCTGTGGGTGCGGCCGGCTCCGTGCGAGCTTGAGCAGAGTGACTCGCATTCGCCGCGCCCTTCGACATGGAAGGTCTCGGCGGCCATCGAGCCGGGTATGGCGTTGAGGAGGCCCGCGTGGGCCGGGGCTGCGCCCTTGCGGTGGACCCAGAGGTCTTCGTCGCCGTGGTGTTCGCGGGTGACGCTGTTGTGAGTGGCGCCCCAAGGCGGATCGGCGCTGACGGGCACGCCGAGAGCCGTGCCGATGGCGCGTGCGGCTGCGTCGAGCATCGCCTCGCGGCTGAGGCGGGCGTAGTCGACGGCCCAGGCCGCGTCGGCGGCGTAGTCGACGGCCCAGGCCGCGTCGGCGGCGTAGGCGCGGCCCGGGTCGGTGGTCGCGTCGAGCGCTCCGACTCCGTTCTGCTTGACCGCCTGTGCGAGGTGGTGGCGGGTGACGAGCTGGCCCATGGCCCGTGATCCGCTGTGCACCAGGAGCCAGAGGGCGCCGTCGTCGTCTCGCTGAAGCTCCAGAAAGTGGTTGCCGCGACCGAGCGTGCCGAACTCGATCACGCCGTCGCGCGCCAGCGCGTTGTGCAACGGCTCGGACAGACGATGAGGACCGCACGCGTGCGGAAGCGGCGGGTGAGCGCGGTGGCTGTGGCGGATGATGGGAACCGTCCTGCGGACCGCCGCGAGGATGGCCATCGCGGTCTGCTCGTCGGGTACGGCGTCGGCAGAGAGGTTGAGGCGGCAGGTGCTCATCCCGCAACCGATGTCGGCTCCGACCGCCTGCGGGATGAGCAACCGCGTGGTGGCAAGGACAATGCCGGCGCCGAGGCTACCCCCTTCGCTCGCGCCGTGGATGTCGGGGAGGACGGCGATGCGGGTGACATCGTCGATACGGGCGAGGCGGTCGATCGCTGTGCGGCACTCGGGCGCAAGCGGCTCGGCGAGCCACATGCGGATGGTGGGTGGGGTGGCAGTCATGGCAGCGTCTTGGTGTTGCCTGGGGTAGAAAGTGGGGCGGGGGCAAAGGTGAGCTCTGGCACTCGCTTGCGGCTGGTGGAGTTGCCGATGCACGAGCGCAGGAACCCCTTGGCGCGGCGGAGCGCGGCGAGGGCGTCGGTGGTGTCGAACGCCGCGCCGGGGCACGGGCGCACGCTCACGCGCAGGCGTGTCGCGTCGGGGTCAGGGTCGACCGCGACGACCTCGATGTCGCGCAGCCGACGGTCGGTGACGTCTGCGCTCAGGGCGCGGGCGAGCGCGTGGCAGACCCGCTTGCAGAGCTGCAGGTCCTTGCGGGAAATGCCGCGGCGGGGTGGTTGCTTCTTTTCGAGCTTGGGGTTGAGTCCGTCTTCGTCGGTCGGCTGCGCGCACAGTGCGCGCAGGACATCGTCACGCCGTTTGGGCGTTTTCATGCGTTGCTCCGAGGCGGCGGGCGCAACGCGTGCGCGCGACCGCCCGAGGGTTCAGCGGATCAGGTCAGGATGGAGATGGAGCTCAAGCCCGGCCGCGTGGAAACGCGGCGTTCAGCCGGCTGATCTCGTGAGAGAGCTTTCGCTCAGCGTGCGACGCGAGCGACCGGGCGGGAACGGGATGGCAGAAGCATGGCAGACATGGGGGCTCCTGTCATAACGGGGGAGGGGCGGGTGCGCGGCCCGGCGTCGGGCTGCGGCGTGAGAGCATAATCGGAAAGACCGCCGCGTCAAGAAAAGTTATTGCAAGTTCTTCTTTGACACCGGCAGGCCGGGTGAGCGCGTGCTCACCTTGCCCGAATGCGGAGCGCGGCGTTTGTGGTATGCTGGGTCGGCGGGTGCGAACGGGAGGCGCTATGCGTGAGGTCGGCCGGTTGCTGCTGCTGTACGGTCTTCTCGCTTCTGTGCTGAAGCTGTTCTTCCCGGGTGTGTACTTCCTGTTTCTGTACTGGGTCGACCAGTGGGGCGACGCAAAGGGGTGGGCGATCAGGGCGGGGTTCATGTTGCTGGGTGCGGGGCTGATCGCGGCTTCGTGGTGGTGGAAGCGGAGAAAGTCGCAACCGCTTCCCGGCGCGCGCATCTAAAGAGGGCACGGCGACGTGGCCGGCGCAGGGAGGCCCAGCGATGCGCACGCGGCAGACGTACGGCTCCGGGTTCACGCTGATCGAGCTTCTGATCGTGATCGCGATTATCGCGCTGCTAGTGGGGATCATGCTGCCGGCGCTGGCTGGCGCCCGGGAGTCGGCCCGCACGACCAAGTGCACGAGCCACTGCCGCTCGCTGCAGATGGGGCTCACTACCTATGCGACGGACCACCGCGACAAGTTCCCGCACTGGTCGGCGTGGCAGGTGGAGAACGGAGACGGGAGCAGCAACGAGGACACGCCCGGCCCCGGCTGGGCGGAGCTGGTGATGCCGTGCCTGGAAAACTGGGAAGTGATGGAGTGCCCGTCTCGGCGGCGGCCGTGCATCCGCGTCGCCTACTTCCTGCAGAGCAAGTACGTGGGGAGCCTGACGCAGTACCGCTTCCAGCAGTCGCTTTCGTGGACGCAGGTGCACATCAGCGACAAATTCGTGATCACGGGTGACGCGACCAATCCCTACCTGTTCGCCGCGCCCTACGGCGGCCCGCATCTGGTGCCGAACGTGGACCCCGATGATGCGCGCGAGCCGGCGACGCTCTACGCGGGTGAGAAGGGGCGCGAGCCGCACAAGGCGGGCAGCGCGATCGGGTTTCTGGACGGGCACACGGCGACGTTCAAGGCGTACGTGCGGAGCGCCATGACCTGGCACGGGAAGGAGATGAAGGGGTGGGAGGAGGTGGAATAACGGTGGTTCAGCGGGGCGCGGCCGACGGGTAACGATTCCAAGGAGGCGCGGCGACTCCACGGCCGCCTTGGGGAGCGGCTATGCGGGGTTGCGGGCGCGGGCGGTTCATACGGCTTTAGAGCGCGCAGGCGCCGCGTGGTTCGCGTTTCTTACAGTTTCTCCGCAACCAGCCCCTCCTGGTACGCGCGCACCAGATCGTGCAGGTCGGCGATCGTGCGGCGGGT
>DASPMT010000096.1:0-3086 GCA_035626935.1 Phycisphaerales bacterium
TGACCAGCGGGTACAAGGGGACGCTCTTCGCCCTCACGGGGAGGACCAACAGCGGGGGCTTCCGCGGCTTCGCCGCTGGCGAGGTGCTCTTTCTCGGAGCCAGCGGTTCCAAACGTGGCGACACCGGCGACTGGGAGATCACCTTCCGCTTCGCCGCCAGCCCGAACGCCACCGGCCTGTCCGTGGGCACCATCACCGGCGTCGCCAAGAAGGGGTGGGAGTACCTCTGGGTGCGGTACGCCGACGTGCAGGACGCGACGACCAAAGCGATCGTCAAGCGACCCGCGGCGGTGTACATCGAGCGCGTGTACGAGGCGGGCAACTTCGGGGCGCTGGGCATCTGATGGGCGACGACCTCCGCAGAGTCCGGGTCGGCGAACCGCTCCGCATCCCCGCGGGCGCGTACAACGCGTTCGTCGACGCGGCGCTGCAGCAGCGCAGCCGCGGCCGTGATGCCCGGGCTGAAGCCGCGGTCGATACGGCCCAACCCGGCATCGTGCTGGTGCGCAACGACAGCACCGAGCCGGTCGAGCCGCACCACGCTCTTGCGATCACCGGCGTGTTGGTTGAGCCCGACGAAGAGGATGGGGAGCGCACGTTCCACAGCCGCACGCCGCTGACGGCGGACGTGGCAACCCCGGATGCGCCGCCGCTGGCCTTCGTCGTCGCGCTGCAGCCGATCCAGCCGGGCGAGTTGGGGCGCTGCATCGTCAGCGGCGTGACGGTCGCGCGTGTCTACGTCCGCGACGAGCTGGACGCTACGTGCGAGCTCAGTGCCGGAGAGACACTCCTGGCCACCACGCCGATGGGCGGAGCGCCCATCCTCTGGAAGGAAGAAGGCACCGGCGAGAAGTGGGCGGTGATCGAGCTCGGCCGTTCGTCCCCAGGTCGCGTCACCGCGGTCCTCGGCGCGGGCATCCTCATTCCGACCGAGCACAACCGCTGGCGGTACCCGTGGAAGGAGGCCCGGCTCGACGGCGACCCCGGCAGCGAGACATACCTCCGCTACGTCCCGGTGACAGGGGGCCTGTCGTCCCAGACACCCGGCGGCGGCGACACCGACCCGGCGCGCATGGCGATCAACCGCTTTGAAGCGCACCACATGAACCCCCCCGACGCCGACGCGGGCGACGGCTTCGGTGGCCTGCTCGGACTTGGGCCGGTCTGTGAGCTGCCGGGGGTGCTCCCCAACTGCCCACCCGCGCGGTCGCTGCGGCCCCGGCTGGTGCCGATCCCTGAGGGCGTCTGCGTGCAGCTCACCTGCGAACGCGACTCGCTCGGCAGGCCGGTGTGGGTCTTCGAGGCCATGAGCCTGATCGAACTGGCCGACCCGGCCGACGGCGACCGCAAGTTCAACCTCTACATCCCGGGAGGGTCATGAGCAGCAACGACCTGGACGCCCGCCGCGAGCGGGAGCGGGCCAAGTACCTGGCCCTGGCTTCCGCACCCGGCTCGACGTACGGCTCGACCAACCACGGCCGCCACGCGGTGCCGCTGATCGCCAGGCTCAAGCCGCCGCCGCGGCTGGTGGTGGACTTCGGCTGCGGGCGCAACGACTTCATCCGCCAGTTGCGGCGGCTGGGGGTTGAGGGGTTGGGCGTGGACTTCGCGTTCAGCGAGGCCGACGTGCTGGCGCCGCTGCACGCGACGGGCCTGCAGAACGGCGTTGCCGACGTGGTGACCAGCTTCGATGCACTTGAGCACCTGCTGCCGGAGGACGTGGACCCGGCCTTGGCCGAGATGCGCTGTGTCGCGAGGCCGGGGGCACTGTTCGTGATCTCGGTGGCTACGCGCCCGAGTCGGATCAAGGTGGACGGCGAGGGACTGCACCCGACCGTCCGGCCACTGGCGTGGTGGCTGGACCGGCTCGGCCGGGTCGGGACGGTGACACGGGGAGGGGGGGCGGCGCGGGAAGGGGGAGCGGAGGAACGGTACATCGTCGGCCGGTTCAAGGGGTCCTGCTGTGCGTGAGAACCAATCCGACATCAACGCCCTGCAGGCCGGGCTCAAGGCCCGCAAGCCCGCCCGCGACGGGCTGCGGCTGTACACGCCGGCGTTCGACTCGGTCTCGCTCGCCGGCTTCTACAAGGGCACGGGGGGGCGGTCGGCGTTCCTCGTCCTGTCTGGGCCGTCACTCAACGAGCTCGACTTGTCGCTGCTGAACCGCCGCGGCATCGTGACGATGGCGGTCAACAACGCCTGGTCGATCATCCGGCCCACGCTGTGGACCTGCGTCGACGACCCCGGCCGGTTCATCGACACCGGCTGGAAGGACCCCGGCATCCTCAAGTTCGTGCCTACGTGCCTGTGGGACAAGCCGCTGCGGGTGCAGAACCCCGACGGCTCGATGCGCAGGAGCGCCTTCACCATGCGGCAGATGCCCGGCGTGCTCTTCTTCCGCCGCAGCGACCACTTCGATCACCAGCGGTTCCTCACCGGCGACACCGTGCCGTGGGACAACGGCGGCAAGCACGTCGACTCGCTGGGGATCGTCGGTAAGCGGAGCGTCATGCTCGTGGCCCTGCGGCTGCTGCACCACCTGGGGTTCTCGACCGTCTACTTGCTGGGCTGCGACTTCAAGATGGCCGAGGACCGCAAGTACGCCTTCGCCGAGCACCGGGCGGGCGCGGCGATCCGGCACAACAACGTGCTGTACGACGCGCTGGCGCGGCGATTCGAGGCGTTGAAGCCACATTTCGAGAAGCACCGCTTCCGCGTGGTCAACTGCTCGCCCGGGAGCGAGTTGGCCGTGTTCGAACGCATGGCGTTCGCCGATGCGGTCGCCGCCGCCTCTGCAGAGTGCGGCAAGCTTGTCAACACCGCAGGCTGGTACGAGCCTAACCCGCCCGCGGCTGCGCAGAAGGCGGCCCGATGAGCGGACCTGCCCGCTACTACCTCTATATTCCGGTGTGGGCCACCGGGCGACCGCCGCAGGGCGGGTCCTCTGACTACTCCGACCCGCCCGGAAGCGGCAGCCCATCGAGCGTGTACTCCACGCCCGACAGCAGCGTGCCCGCCAGCTACGAGACCACGTGGGACTGGGCGCAGACGACCGGCCCGGGGGGTACGCCGACGCTGACGACATA
>DASPMT010000097.1:0-3445 GCA_035626935.1 Phycisphaerales bacterium
GGGGTGCCACCCGGCTGGCCCATGCCGGCCGCAAGCATCGCACCCGCAACAACCAGGCCGCTCAGGGCGGCCACGCTCGTGATCTTCTTCATCAGTGACTCCGCGCAAGGTTGGCGTTCAACACGGCACATCATACAGGGAACGCCCTCGCGGCCGGTTTGTTGCGGCGCCGATCGCTCTGCGGGACAGGAAGCCGGGAGTCCTGGACTGCCAGCGGGAACGCGGGCACCAGGCCTGATCGCGGGCCCGCGATCGGTAGACTTGGCCATGGGGTCACTCGAGAAGAACCTGCTGCCGGGCGAAGAAGTGCTGTACCGCGCCCGCCTGTCGAGCCTGCCACTGGTGATCGACATCGCGGTGCTGCTGCTGGGGCTGGGCTTGGTCATCGGCGGTCTTGTGATGCTGGCCGTCCCGGTGGCAGGGTTCGCCATGATCGGGATCGGTGGAATAGCCCTGCTCGTGGGGTGCGGGCGGCTGGTTCGCACGATGGTGCAGCGCAGCACGACCGACATGGTGATCACCACCCGGCGTGTCCTGAGCCGGGTGGGCGTGCTCCGCAAGGAGAGCGAGGAGATGTTCCTGGGCAAGATCGAGTCGGTCGAGGTGCAGCAGAACCTCTGGGCGCGGGTGATGAATTACGGCACGATCGAGGTCAACGGGAGCGGGGAGGGAGAGCTGCTCTTTCCGAACGTTCAGTCGCCCCACGAGTTCCGCAAGGCGTGCATGGGCGCAGTCGAACAGGCGCAAACGCCGCGCGCCGGAGTTCACGCGGCGCCGACCATCGCGGCCAACGGTGTCGTCTTCGAAGTTCAGGTGCAGGACGCGCCGGGCACGCCCGCGCGGTGGATCGAGGTGCGGGCCGAGAACGCCGAGCGGGCGAAGGCGCTCGCCGCGGCAGCCGGTGTTCGCACCGGTGAGGCCAGGCTGAAACGGATCGGATGACCCTGGCCTCTAGCCGAGGCGTTTACGCAGATCGTCCGCGACCGCTCGCCAAGCCACGGCATCCTCCGACTCATCCCAGAGCTCGGCGATCTCCGACTCCGGTCCGGTTGCGCGGTCCACGGCCTGTCGCGCAAGGGCCCGGACGTCCGGGTCGTTGAGGACCTTTGCGCCCGCCCCGCGGGCCCATGCCGCGAGCTTGACCAGCGACCCGTCGGCTCCGGGTGCGGGCTTCATTCCGGCACCCGGCTTTCCGCACGCCGCCGCCACAACCTCCGCCGCGGCCAAGGCGCACCCCCCGGCGTCGACGTCGAGATACCCCTTGTGCTCAACGGCGACGGCCATGGCGCCGATGACGAAGCTGATGCGCCCCGGCTCATCGGCAGTCCCTTCGCCCTCGTCGGCTTCCTCCCAACCGAGGACCCAATCCAGCGCGTCGTCGTTGTCGAAGATGCCGGTGCCCCAGGCGCCCATGGTGGTGTTCTCCACGGCGCCCCTGACGTCGCCGTGCGGGAGCCTACGCAGCAGAAATGAAAAACACCGCAGCCGGCCAGGGTGCGGACGTGACAACCGGCTGTAAGGACTCAGATCCGCGGACCTGCGGCGCGGACGGCCTCGGGCATGTCGAACTTCTTGTCGTTCTCGCGGAACTTGGCGGCAAGCTCCCTGGCCTTGGCGTCGTAGGCCGCGCCGTCCTTCCAGGTGTTCCGCGGGTTGAGCACCTCGCTGGGGACGCCTTCGACCCTGTCGGGGATCGCCAGGCCGAAGACCGGGTCGGGCGTGAACTTGGCGTTCTTCAGCGTGCCGTTGAGGATCGCCGTGACGAACGCGCGGGTGTACTTGAGGCTGAAGCGGTGGCCGGTGCCGTACGGGCCGCCCGTCCAGCCGGTGTTGAGCAGCCAGACGTCGGAGTTGTGCTTGGCGACCTTCGCGGCGAGCATCTCGGCGTAGACCTTCGCCGGGCGAGGCAGGAACGGGCCGCCGAAGCAGGCCGAGAAGTTCGGCTGCGGCTCGGTCACGCCCAGCTCGGTGCCGGCGAGCTTGCTGGTGTACCCGTTCATGAAGTAGTACATCGCCTGCTCGCGCGTGAGCTTGCTCACCGGGGGCATGACGCCGTACGCGTCGGCGGTGAGGAAGACCACGTTCTTGGGGTGGCCGGCGACCGACGGGATCACCGCGTCGGGGATGTAGTCGAGCGGGTAGGTGGCGCGGGTGTTCTCGGTGTACTTGGCGCTGTCGTAGTTAGGCTGGCGGGTGGCTGGATCGATGTCGAGGTTCTCGAGCACCGAGCCGAACTTCACCGCGTTCCAGATCTGCGGCTCGCCCTCCTTGGAGAGCTTGATGCACTTGGCGTAGCACCCGCCCTCGAAGTTGAAGACGCCCGTGTCGCTCCAGCCGTGCTCGTCGTCGCCGATCAGGGCGCGGTTGGGGTCGGCCGAGAGGGTCGTTTTGCCCGTGCCCGAGAGGCCGAAGAAGAGCGCGACGTTGCTCGCGTCCTTCTTGTCCACGTTCGCCGAGCAGTGCATCGGGAAGACGCCGACTTCCGGCATGTCGAAGTTCATCGCGTAAAAGAGCGACTTCTTCATCTCGCCGGCGTACTCGCTGCCGACGATGACCACGAGCTTGCGCTCAAGGCTCTGGGCGATCATGACGGGGCTCTTGACGCCGAACGCCGCCTGCTCCTCGGCGGTGAGCCGGCGTTTGCCCGCGTTGATGATCGTCCACGAGCCGTCGGCCTTCCACTGGGCGCCCTGGCCTGCGGCCGGCGAGCCCTCGGGGATGAAGAGTGTCCGGATGAACAGGCTGTGCCACGCCTGCTCGGTCACCACCTTGGCGCTCAGGCGGTTCTTCTGGTCGGCGCCGACGAAGCCGGTGAAGACGAACAGGTCCTTGCGGCTGTTGAGGTGGTCGACGGCGATGTCGAGGAGCTTGTCAAAGTTGCCCGGGGTGATCGGCGTGTTGAAGCCGCCCCAGCCGATCTTGGCGTGGATGCCCGCCGTGTCTTCGAGGTACTTGTCCTTCGGGCTGCGGCCGGTACGGTCGCCGGTAAGGCAGACCAAACCGCCGTTGCTCGCCAGCACCCCCTCGCCGCGCGCCACGGCCATCTCGACCAGCTTGGCGGGGGCAAGGTTCGAATGAACGCGTCCCGCAGAGAGGTCCAGTCGGGAAAGGGCGGAGGGTGACAGGGTGGCGTTGGTCATGTGTGCTCCAATGCCGCTGCGCGGCCTGCCTCAGCGGCCGCTCGCGCAGGGGGTGAACACAATAGACCGCACCCTTACTCCTGTGGACAAGCTGTCTCGATGTCTCCGGAAAACCCCTTGGTGTCTTGACATCAGCGTGCACGCCGCGTCGAGCAGGCGATGAAGAGGACCGTATGGTGGCGGTAGCAACCCTACCCGCTAGAATCGCCCTCGCTCGCGCAAATGTGTGCGGGCCCCGTTGGTGGCTATAGCTCAGTTGGTAGAGCGCGAGGTTGTGATCCTTGAGGTCGCGGGTTCGAGTCCCG
>DASPMT010000098.1:0-2884 GCA_035626935.1 Phycisphaerales bacterium
CAGCTCGCTCGGATACGCGAGCCCACGCTGCGCGAGCGCGGCCATAGCGGCAGCGTACGGCGCGGGGTCGGCGGACTGAAAGAACGGACCATCGTCCCAGTCCATCCCCAGCCACCGCAGCGTGTCGATAATGTCGTCGGCCGCGCCCCACTTCACGCGCGGGCCGTCCAGGTCTTCGATCCGAAGCACCACCCGCCACCCCCGCGCACGCGCCAGCCCCCACGCAACCAGAAAGGCGTACGCGTTGCCCAGATGGAGCGCTCCCGTAGGTGAGGGGGCCAGACGCGTAGTTGCTTGAGGGCTTTGCGGCGGCACGGCGAGGGAAGATACACTCGCGGACTATGGCGAAGCGAACGGGCAAGGCGTCGGGAGGGGGGGCCGGCCTGGGCGGCGATCGGATCTACAAGGTTGCTCGCCTGAGCGAGACGCAGATCGCGGTCGGGCTCGAGCGACTCACCGAGTGGGCCCAGGTGGGCGACACCATCCAGCGTACCTTCACCTTCAAGGACTTTATCGAGGCGATGAAGTTCGTCGACAAGGCCGCCGCGGCAGCCGAGGCCGTCCAGCACCACCCTGACATCCTCATCCGCTACAACCGCGTGACGATGACTCTGAGCACCCACGACGCGGGCGGGATCAGCCAGAAGGACATGGACATGGCCGGCGCTCTCGACCGGATGGGCTGAGCGCCGCGCGCCTCACTTCAGCGCCAGCGACTCGATCCGTACCTTGATCTCCGTATCCAGGCACCCGGCGGATGCGCACGTCCTCGGGTTGAAGGTTCCCGGCGCACAGGGGGGCGTGGTGGAAAGACACTCGGCCACCACCTGTGCTCGCGCGTCACTGCTGGGAAGGGCGCCGGCCGGACCCTCAAGCCCGACAACCAGGATCCGCGCAGCCTGCGGGTCGCAGGCAAGGGCGAGACCCATGCGGGTGAGCTCATCCGCTGTCAGCGACGACATAGCCCGTCCCTTGAGCGCATCGGCCGACCAGTTGACGCACGACAGCGTTCCGTCGTCGTCCTGGTACACAGCCAGCAAAAGTGAGGCGACCTGCTCGACGGGCGCCGCACCCACCGGCCTCGTTCCCGCGTTCACCACGCCATCACGCGGAGAAGGGGCCGGCCCCCTGCTCCCAAACAGCCAGGCGCCGGCACTCAGCACCGCAACAGCCGCCGCAACCCCGGCCGCCCACCAGACACGACTGGCAACCGGTCGCGCGGCCGGCGCAGCCGCACCCCGCTCGAACCTCTCAAGAGCATGGGCGTCGCGGAGCAATCGTTGAAGACGGTCGTCGTCGAGCATCGTGGGCCTCACAGTTCTTTGCGTTCACGCCCGGTGCGCTCGGTGAAAAACAGCTCCTGCAGGTGCCTCCGCAGCGCGGCCAGCGCTTCGCGCTTGCGGCTGTGGGCGGTGCTGGGAGCGACCCCCAGTTCTCCGGCCAGCTCCCGGTCCGTCGCGCCCCCGGCTATCAGCCCCAGGACGTGCAGATAGTCGCTCCCAAGCCCCGGCACACCCTCCCGCAGGCAACGACGCAGCTCATCAACGATCTCAGCATCGGCAAGCGCACCGTCATCGTGCTCAGCACCGTCGGCGATCTGTCCGGCGATTGCCGGCATGTGGTTCGCCGCGGTCGCCTGCGACCTCGCCCAGTGGCGGTACACATTCTGGCTCACCGCGTAGACGAACGTCGAGATCGCGGCCCGCCCGGGGTCATACCGCCCCCCCGAAACCGCTTCCCACACCGCCAGCCACGTTTTCTGCGCGAGATCCTCCGCGGTATGCGCATCGCCCGTCATTTCAGCCAGGCGGCGGCGCACCCAGGCCGCGAGGGCAGCATGAGCCTCGGCGAACGCCTGCGGCGATGAGGGAATGGTCGTGAGGGGGGGCAAATGAGGGGCCATCGATCGAACGATCAGGGGATTGTTACCGCCATCGCCGCCCGCGCTCGCTAAAAGCGAACAACTGCGACGCCGAGCGCCGCACCCGCCCGCGGTAAGAACTGAAGCGGGCGGCGACTACTGTTGCCCCCGTGACGAACGACCCCGGGCCCCCAAGCGGCCAGTAACCCCAAACGACCACCTGGAGTTGAGCATGACTTGTGTTAAGAAGAGCGTGATCTGTGCGGTGTGGCTGGCGATGGCGGCGGGCACGGCCTTGGCCCAGCCCGCGACGCCCCCGGCAACCCCCGCCCCCGTTCAGCCGGGCGAGATGAAGCCCATCAACCCGCAGCCCACGCTCGAGCCCGTCAACAAGGGCGGCGCCTTCGAGTTTGTCTCCATGGTGCACGACTGGGGCGCGATCAGCGACGAGGAGCCCGTCAAAACCTCGTTCAAGTTCAAGAACATCACCAACACCACGGTCAAGATCGTCAACACCAAGACGAGCTGCGGCTGCTCGGTCGCCGCGCCCACCAAGTCTGTCCTCGGCCCCAACGAAGAAGCCGCTATCGACGTCACCTACAACCCCAAGGGCAAGCGCGGGCTCGAGCTCAAGACCGTCACGCTCGAGACCGACTACACACCCCAGCCCAATGTCGAGCTCCACCTCAAGGCCCTCGTGCGTCCGCGTCTCATGGTCGAGCCCAGCACCGTCTGGTTCGGCGACATGCAGCTACGCAAGGGAGGAAACCAGGAGCTTGCCATCATGAGCCGCATGGAGGGATTCCAGGTCACCGGTTTCTCCATGACCGACCCGAAATTCAAGGTCGAGCAGCTCCCCGCCGACAAGGTGGAGATGGACGGCGGCACCGTCGACCGTGTCCGCTTCAAGACCTCCTTCGACAAGGACGTCCCGATCGGCACCTACAGCACCGTCCTGAAGATCAACACCAACGACCCCAAGAACCCGGAATACTCCGTCTCCCTTGCGGGCCGGGTAGTGGG
>DASPMT010000099.1:0-27367 GCA_035626935.1 Phycisphaerales bacterium
GGGGGCCATCGTACCTGGACTCTCCGGGAGGGGGGCGGGACCGCTCAAGTCTACTCTGAAAACGACCGACCGACCAACTTCTAGAATAGTACTAGGCTAGTACTTGACGAGGCGGTCATGACGTGGTAGATTCTCCTCGCGGCGGTAAAGCGAAGCCCGCCACACTTCAAGGGACCATAAGCAAAGGAAGCGGGTATGAAACCGACGCTCTGCGGGATTCTGATTGCGACGGCCATTGCGGTGCTCGATGCCGCCGCGACGGCGCAGCCCGCAAACGACGACTGCGCCAACGCCATCCCCGTCGCCAACCACAGCGTCACTTCGTGGAACCCAGTCGGCGCGACCCAGAGCGTCACCCTGCCGTGCGACAACTTTCCTCCCGATGCCGTTGATGTCTGGTACAGCTATACCACGACCGGTGGGGAAACCGTCACCATCACCACCTGCGGCGGGCCCACGGAGTTCGTCTCGATAGGAGTCTTCGCTGGTTGCGGCGGGCCCCTGGTAGCGTGCGACAGCTGGTCGTGCATCGCCCAGTCTCAGAGCCAGGTCACGTTCCAGGCGCCCGGGCCGGAGACGTACTACATCTGCCTTGTCGGCTACCTCGGCGTCGAAGGGCCCGGCTACCTGGCGATCAACGCACCCATCACGGTTCCTCCTCCGCCCAACGACACGTGTAACACTGCGCAGGTCGTCACCGGACCCGGCAGCTACCCGTTTGACACCAGAGGCGCCGCCGTCGATTCACCGCCGGCGCCGTGCAACATCGGCGGCCGCACCGACAGCCACGATGTTTTCTTCCGTTATACACCCTCCACCGACGGGTGGGTCCGCTTCGACACGCTTCAGAACACGCAATCGACGAGGCTGGACACGACCCTCCAGGTGTTCGACGGGTGCGGTGGTGCGCTGCTCGCCTGCAACGACGACGTTAACTGGACCGGCGTTTTTTCCGGGCTGTGGCCCGGCAGCCGCACCTGCCCCGTCCACGTCAGCGCCGCCTCCACCTACATCATCCGCGTCGCCTGCGCCGGCGCCGCCTCCTCCGGCGGCCAAGGCGTTCTCCGCATAACCGCCGTCACAGGGCCGATTGTCTACACACCCCCTGCCGATGCGATCGCTGAGCCCGGTCCCACCTGCGAAGACGATTACAACTCCGACCCCAACTACGGCTGCAACCCGCGCGTCTCGCCTCCCGATTACCGCGCGACACCTCTGAACTTGTGCGACGCCCGGACGGGTCACATCCACGCCCGTACGACGCCCGTTTCGGACGGCACGCTTATTCACGATTTCGACGCTTACCGCTTTACCCTCACTGCGCCCCAGACCGTCCGGGTCAAGGGCCAGGCCCAGTTTGTCGGGCTTGTCACCCTCTTCCAGCTTCCGTGCGGCGCCGGCACCGCCTTCTCCGGCCAGCTCGACCAGTACACCAACCCCGAGTGTGGGTCGGCCGAGTTCGACCTTGCCTGGGACCTCGCCCCCGGCGAATACCACCTCGGCATCGGCGTTGCGAATGTGAACCAGCCGAACTGCGGGCAGAACGACGAGTATTGGTTCCGCATTACGGGTTCCGGCCCTTGCCCGGGCCCCTGTCCAGCTGACCTTGGCCAACAGGGCGGCATCCCCGGCCAAGACGAAGTCTTGGACAACAACGACTTCGTCGTCTTCATCGACTACTTCTTCAACGCCGACGCGCGCGCCGATTTCGGCCTGCAGGGCGGCGTGCCGGGGCAGGACGGGCTCTTTGACAACAACGACTTTGTCGTCTTCATCGACGCCTTCTTTGCGGGTTGCCCGTAAGCGGGCTGAGGCGCTGAACGACCCGGCTTCTTCATCGATCGACGCCCGCCCGGGTCACCCTTCCCTGGCGCGGGCGTTGTTCGCTGCCGGCGAGCACCGCCTTCTCCAAAAACATAATCCCCCGAGGTTCAGCCGTTGCCGGCCTTGCCTCGGGGGTTTGCTTGTGCCACTGTTTTCGGCGTTTGAATGTCGAAGGATGCACTCTTTGTCGTTTGCCAGCGCCGACGGCCTGCGCCGGGGGAGCGTTGAAGCAACGCGGCGCTCTTTCGTTTACGCGTTGCCGAAGAGCCGCGAGAGCCGATCAGCGACGATCGTGAGCTTGGCGTCCTCGTCGTAGGTTCCGGCCTGGATCCGGGCCTTGATCTGAGCGAGGCGCTGCGCGCGGGACGTTTCGGCGGTATCGGCGGGCGTGCTGGCGGCCGCGATCGCCTCGCTGGAGAACTCGACGGTGTCGGACTTGTTCGCAAGGATCGCGGCGGCGATGTCCGCAGGGGTCGAGACGGTGCCCTTATGCTGGCCGATGCGGCCGACGACCTGGGGGCGGTTGCTGGGGTAGCCGGGGGTGATGTTGGGGACGGAGGACATAGAGGCGCTCCCTTGCCTGTCGGCACGAGGCGAACGAGAGGTCGGTGCGTCGCGGCCAATTGCACAACCGCAAAGGTTGTCGGCCGTCCTGGCCGCGCCCCCGCTGAGGTCCATCTCGGGCGTGTGGAGCAGTGGGTGAGAGGCGTTGTTGTGGTCGCCTGCCCGCTGCGTGTCGTTCGCTCCATGTGTATCGGCTGCGACGGGGAAAAAACTTGAATCGGAACCGCCCGGCTCAAGTTTGTGTAAATGCTTGTGTTTGCAGGATTTAACTCGCTTCATCTGGTCTTCATCCGGGGAAACCCCGAAAAGATTTTTGGGTCATGTCAGGTATTGCGCGTCGCCTTTGCGCCGCCTTGAATTGGTCCGGGAAAAGTTGCAGGAGCCTCGCCTTGAAACTGAACTGGATCCGTCGTCTTGCGCCGCTGGCCGCAGCGGTGATCGCGGTGTTCGTTGGCGCCGACGGTGCAAGGGCTCAGGAAGACGACGGGATGTTCTCGCGTCGCAAGCCGAAACCGGCGGAGACCGCTCCGGCCGAGAAGCCCAAGCCGCAGGGTGAGCTGCAGCCGTTGCCGAAGCAGACGGGCGCCTGGTCGATCGTGCTCGCGTCGTTCCGTGGCGAGCAGCAGCAGCAGCAGGCGCGCGAGATGCTTGCTCGTATCCAGGGTCAACGAGAGCTCGCCGGCGCCTTCATCGAAGGGCGGGGGGGTGGCCGGGCGACGGTGGTGGCGGTTGGAAAGTTCGCCGACCCTTCGTCGCCAGAGGCGATGGCGAAGCTCGAGCGGGTGCGAGCGGTCGAAGTGGCGGAGAAGAAGCCGTTTGTCGGCGCGTTCCTGGCGCCGCCCGGCGAGCTGACCGACTTGGGGCAGCGCCCCGAGTTCAACCTGGCGAGGGCGAAGGAGCAGTTCGGGGCGCGCGCGGAGTACACCCTCCAGGTCGCGGCGTACGGGCGGAAGGACATCCTGGATAAGGAAAAGCGCGATCCCACCGAGGCCGAATTGAAGGAGGCGCGGCGGCTGGCTGAGGAAGCGGTGGCGACCCTGCGCAAGGAGGGCGAACTGGCGTTCTTCTACCACGGGCGCAGGTACAGCTCCGTGACGATCGGCGTGTGGAGCGAGCGCGACTTCGCCACGCGTCCGGCGCCCGGCTCTGAAGAACGGCCGCGCACGGAGAACCCCGAGCTCAGCGAGCTGCGACGGCGGTTCCCGCACAACCTTTACAACGGCGAGGGTGTGAAGGTGACGACGAGGAAGGACGGCGAGGCGATGCAATCCTCGACGATCGTGCGGATCCCCGAGCGGTAGACGGCGAGGTTACTGCGGAGGCGTGAAGCCGATCTGCTGCGCATCGATGAGTCGTACGACCCAGGGGGATTGGGAGTTGTCGCGCGTCCAATGGAGCATCCAGGTCGTGGGCAACCACATGTCCTCGGAATACTGAACCTGGACGCGGCACTGCGTCCTGCCGACGTTGGGACCGTCGAGGGTGGCGGTAACCCACTTCAGATTCGCCGCCGTCATGCCGCGGCGACGGGCTTCGTCGTCGGCGACCATCTTCAAGATATCGTCGCGCCGGAACTCGGTGCGAAGGGGCCGAACGTTGGCGGTGACATCGCTTCGCAGCACGGGCGAGACGTCGCCGGCCCGAGCCGCGATCACGTCGTTGACCAACTCGGTGCAGCGGGCAACCAGTGCTTCGCGTTCCGTCACAACAGCCTTTGCGAGCAGCAGCACGCCTCCGGCGGCCAGCACGCAAGCCGCCGCGACGATAGCGGCGGGCCTGGCCTTGCCGAGCCGCTGCAGCCACCACCAACCGATGACGGCGGCGATGACGAGGAAGATGGTGGTCGGGAGCGGGTCCTGCAGGAGGTACCGTTCGAGAAGAGGGGCGCTGGGGAGGGGGTCGGGGTCGGCCAGGGCACTGAGCCCGCTGCCTTGTCGGAGGAAGGCCATTGAGTGTGGATACGCGGGCGGGAGCGGGATGGTTGGGTCGTGGAGGGGTTTTCATGCGTCGCGCCCGCTCGGGCCGAAACCGGGGGTGGCCCTCGGCACGCTGCGCGGTTGTTGCGCGGTCGTCCAGACAGGCCGACTGGAAGGCGGAGCCTTGCCGAGCGTGGTGGTCAATTCGACGCTGGACCGCAACCTCGGCGCGTTGCTGGCGCTCAACGGGGCACTCGCGCGTGAGTTGTCCGAGCTTGAGCCGGCCGACGGGCTGGAATGGGTAGTCACCGAGGAGGGTGAGGGGTCGCCGGGCGCCGTCTATAAGGAAGAGGGGGGTACTGCGCGGGCGCTGTCGAGCCGGCGGACGCCGCGGGCGGAGGGGGAGCGGTGGGCGGCCCAAGCGGACCTGTCGAAGCACGCGGTGTTCGTCGTGCGCGGGTTCGGCCTGGGGTACCACATCGGGTCTCTCGCCAAGCAGGCGGCGGGCCGGGGGGCGGTGATCGTGTTCGAGCCGGACAAGCGCCTGCTGCGGGCGGTGCTCGAGCGGATTGACTGCACGGAGTGGATCGCGGGTGTGGCGATCCTGACCGACGCCGACGACCGTGGCGCGATCGTCGAGGTGACCAACCGGATCGAGCCGCTGATCGCGATGGGCACGGCCGTGCTGGACCACCCCGCGAGTCTTGCGCGCCTGGCCCGCGAGAACGCGGCGCAGCGCTTCATGGAGCGTTTCACGGCGGTTGTGGCCACTGTGCGCGTGAGCATCGCCAGCACGATGGTGCAGACGCTGGTCACCCTGCGCAACTGCCTGCAGAACCTGAATCACTACGCGACACGCCCCGGGATCGGAGCGCTGAGGGGCGCCTTTGCGGGTCGCGCGGCGATCGTGGTGTCGGCGGGCCCAAGCCTGCAGCGGAACGTTGAACTGCTGAGCCGGCCGGGGGTGGCAGACAGGTTCGTGATCGTCGCCGTGCAGACGGTGCTGCGTCCGCTGCTGGAACGGGGGATCAGGCCGCACTTTGTCTGTGCGCTCGACTACCACGAGGTGTCGAAGCGGTTCTACGAGGGGCTGACCGAGGAATCGGTGCGCGGCGTGACGCTGGTGGCGGAACCGAAGGTGAACCCGTCGGTGCCCGCGGCGTTCCCGGGGAAGATCCGGATGGTGGGCGACGGCTTTCTTGACCTGATCCTTGGTGAAGGCGAGGGTGGCCTTGCGCGTCCGATGGGCCGCCTGCAGGCGGGGACGACGGTTGCGCACCTGTGCTGTTACCTGGCGCGGTTCCTCGGGTGCGACCCCGTCTGCCTGATAGGGCAGGACTTGGGGTTCACCGACGGGCAGTATTATGCGGCCGGGGCTTCGATCCATGGGGTGTGGGGGGCGGAGCTGAACGAGTTCAAGACGCTGGAGACGCTCGAATGGCAGCGGATCGTGCGGCACCGCCCGATTCTGCGCAAGGAAACCGACCACCTCGGCCGCCCCGTATACACCGACGAGCAGATGCACACGTACCTGACGCAGTTCGCGCGCGACTTCCGGGCCGAAGCGCAGGCGGGCCGGACCACGGTCGATGCGACGGAGGGCGGTGTGCTCAAGCCGGGCACGGTGTGCCGGCCGCTCGCAGAAGTGATCGACGCCGAGCTGGCACGGCCGTCGCCGGCTGAGAGCGTGCCGGCGGTGCTGGAGCGCATCGAGCGGGGCGAAGGCGCTCGGGATCGCTTGGCCGTGACCAAGGCTGTCCAGGACCGGCTGCGCCACGTGCGCCAAGGTGTGTGGCGGATCGGAGAATTGAGCCGCCGGGCGGGTGGGCACCTGAGTGAGGCGGCTGAGCACCACCGGGATCAGCAACGGGTGAACGGGTTGATCGCCAAGCTCGAAGCCACTCGCTCCCAGGTGCGCGCCATCGAACCTGGGTGGACGGCGGTGCAACTGCTGAACCAGACCGGCGCGTTCCGTCGGATGCGGGCGGACAGGGCGCTCTCTGTCGAGGAAGGGCTGGACGCGATGGCGCGCCAGCGCCGGCAGATCGAGCGCGACGCGATGAACGTGGAATGGCTGGCGGAATCGGCTGACGAAATGGCGGCGCTGCTGGACGGGGCTGCGGCGACATTGGAGGGCGGCGAGCCCGTCACACGCGACCCCGCCGTGTTGAGTTGCGCTCTGGAGAGCGGTGTTCGCGCCGAGGTCGCGGCCGCGAAAGGCCTGGCGCTGGTGATGCTGGACTCGTCGGCCGCGTGGTGGGGGGCGGCGCGCGACCCGCTGGGGGTGCGTGTTCAGGGGCGAACGGTGCTCTCGTTGACGCTCGAGCGGCTTGGGCGGGCGGAACGGGTGGGGCCGATTGTGGTGGCGAGCGATGACGTAGGGCTGTCGCGCCGGGCCGCGGAGGGGACACCGGCTGGAACGCTGGAGCGTGTGATCTTTGAGAAAGTGGAGTGTGCCCGGGCGTGGCCCCACGCGGTGGCGCGGGCGTCGCGTGCCCTTGCGGCGGCGTGCTGGCGGGGCGGGCTGACCGATCTGACGTGCTTCGACGAGGCGCTCGAGCCGGGGCTCGCCGCGGCGGTAATGGCGCGGCACGGCGCAGGCTTGTGCGGCGCCGTAGTCGCCGGATCGTCCTGGTGCTGCGTTGACCCTGCGCTCGTAGACGCCGTCGTAGCGAGGCACGAGGAGGATCGGGCGCTGCACCGGGTGACGTTTGCCCACGCGGCTCCGGGTCTTGGCGCGGCGATGATCGAGACCGGAGTGCTGGGCGACTTGGCAAACGCGCGGCGCGGCGGCGGATTGTGGGGATCGATGGGAGGCCTGCTCGGCTACTCACCGGTGGCGCCGGTCGCTGATGCGATCGCCAAAGGGATGTGCGTCGCCACCAGCGACGCCGTTCGGCACACGAGGGTGCGGGCGACAGCCGAGACAGCCGCCGAGGCGGCGTGGCTGGAAGCGGCGCTCAATGGCGCCGGGCTGAACGTCGCAACCGCGACGGCGGCGCAGGTTGCGGGAGCGGTGAACGCGCACGCGGCGCGTCGCGGGGCAGTAACGCCCAATCACGTGGAGCTCAGGCTCAACGAGGGTGGTCACGCAATGCCGTTCGCGCTGGCGTCGGCGTGGATTACGCGGATCGCGGCGCGCCAGGCTGCGGGGGCCGCCGTGACGCTGCGGGATGGAAGCCTCGCCCACCCGCGGCTGTTCGACCTTCTGGAACTGGCTCGGAAGGCGGCGGGAGGGTCGCTGTGCGTCCACGTGCGCACCGACCTCTTCTGCAGTCTGGACCTGGTCGACCGGCTTTGCGCGGCCGAGCCGGACGTGGTGAGCGTGGACTGCCACGCCGATTCGGCGGATATGTACGCGGCGCTGACCGGCCGAGGTGTGGACGCATACTCCACGGTCCGCGGCAACCTCGAGCGGCTGATGGGCGCGCGCCGGTTGGTCGACGGGGTGCTGCGCTTACCCATGGTGGTGCCGCGTCTTACGCGGCGCGACGCGGTGTACGGGCAGCTGGAGGAGTGGTACGACCGGCACCTGCTGGCGTGCGGGTGGGCCGTGCTTGACCCGCTGGAGGCGCCCGTCGCGGGCGAACGGATCGCGCCGCTGCCGTTGCCAGCGACGGCGCGGGCACGCGAGGCGGCGAGCAGGGTGGTGGTCTATCCGGATGCGCGGGTGAGCGGCGGGGGTGCGGAATGAGCGGCCGGGAGTTCCACGCTCCTCGGGGAGCTTCGCGGCGTGCGGTGGCGGTGGTCCTCGCGCGAGCGGGGAGCAAAGGTTTGCCCCACAAGAACGCGCTGCCGGTAGCGGGGCGGCCGTGCATCGCCTGGACGATCGAGCACGCGCGGAACGCCTCGTGCGTGTCGGTGACGGTGGTGTCGACCGACGGGTCGGCGCTGGCGGAGATCGCGCGCGGTGAAGGGGCGGCGGTGATCGAACGGCCGGCGGAGCTCGCGGGAGACGCGGCGACGGTCGACGCGGCGGCGCGGCACGCGGTTGGTGAGCTCGAGGCGGGGCACGCGCAGGGTGTCGGCAGACGGGTGCCGGTGGGCGACGATGATGCGGTGGTGATCCTCTATGGGAACGTGCCGGTGCGGCCCGCGGGGCTTGTCGACCGCGCTGTGGCGCTGCTGTTCCGTACGGGTTGCGACAGCGTGCAGAGCTACGCGCCCGTGGGGAAGCACCACCCCTGGTGGACGGCACGCCTCGACGCCGCTAGCGCGGCGGTTCACCCGTGGGAGGGGGTGGTCCTCAACCACAACGTCTTCCGCCGGCAGGACCTGCCGCCCGCGTACATCCCCGACGGTGGCGTGATCGCCGTGACCCGCCGGGCGCTCTTCAACCAGGTGCCGGGCGCCGCTCCCGGGCCGCACCAGTTCTTCGGCGTCGATCGGCGCGGGGTTCTCAACCGTGCGGGCGAAGTGGTGGACATCGATCATCGGATCGATCTCCTGGTCGCCGACGCGCTGCTGCGCGAGCAGGCGGCGGTAGGGGGGGCGCCGTGAAGATCGGCAGCCGGACAATCGGGCTCGGGGCGCCGCCCTACATCATCGCCGAGATAGGCGTGAACCACGACGGATCGGTTGAGCGTGCGCTGCAGCTGGTTGACGCAGCAGCCGACGCGGGCGCCGACGCGGTGAAGCTGCAGCTGTTCAAGGCCGAGCTGCTCATGAGCCGCGCCTCTCGTCTGGCCGGCTACCAGGCGGACGCGGGTGAGACTGATCCTCTGGCGATGCTGAGGCGTCTGGAGCTCCCGGACGAGGGCTTTGCCGCCGTGAGCGCGCGGTCCAAGCAGCGTGGTATCCACGCGATCGTGACCGTCTTCTCCGTCGAGCTGATTGCCCGGGCGGAGCAGGTCGGTTGGGACGCGTACAAGACGGCGTCGCCCGACATCATCCACCGCCCGCTGCTCGACGCCCTTCAGTCCACCGGGCGACCGCTGATCATCTCGACGGGCGCGGCCTCGCTTGATGAGGTTACCCGCGCGGCGGGCTGGCTCGCCGGCGCGCACGGTGCACAGCGGCTGGCGGTCCTTCAGTGCGTCAGCAGCTATCCCACGCCGCGCGAGCGCGCGGCGCTCGGAGGGATCGCCGCGCTCCAGCGGGTCTTCGACGGGCCGGTCGGCTACAGCGACCACACCGCTGATCGGTTCACCGGCGCCAGCGCGGTGGCGATGGGCGCGTGCGTTCTCGAGAAGCACCTGACGTACGACACCAAGGCACAAGGGCCTGACCACGCCGCCAGCCTCGACCCTTCCGAGTTCACGGTTTACGCCGCCGCGGCCAGGAGCAACTGGACGCCCGCGGAGGGGCACATCGCCTACGACGTGTTCCAGGCGGAGTTGCGAGCAGCCACCGACCGCCGGTCGCTTGCGATCGACCACCCGATCGGCAAGTCGGTGCTGCCCATTGAGCAAGACGTGCGGAGCGTGTCGCGCCAGTCGATCGTGACAGCACGCGCGATCAGCGCGGGCGAGACGATCACGCGCGACGGGGTCACGTTCAAACGCCCGGGAGCAGGGATCGAGCCGTTCCGGCTGGCGGAAGTAGTGGGCCGGCGGGCCGCCCGCGCACTGGCCGCTGATTCACCGATCGCCGCGGAGGACCTCGCTTGAGCAAGCGCCCGGTTCCCCGCCGCCGTGTATTGGTCGTCACCGGTTCGCGCTCGGAGTTCGGCCTGTTACGTCCCGTGATGGAGGCGGTTTGCAAGCACAAGCGGCTTGAGCTCCGGGTGGCCGTTGCGGGTGAGCACCTGCTGGCGCCCGCCCGCACATGGCGCGAGGTCGACGCCGCTTTCGGGATCGATGCGCGCGTGCCTATGCAGAAGCGCGGTGACCGGGGCCGCGCAGACCACGCCGGCGCGTGCGGTCGCGGCGTGTAGGGGTTTGCGCGGGTGATCAAGAGGCTCAAGCCCGACTGGATCGTGGTGCTGGGGGACCGCATCGAAGCGTTCGCCGCGGCGACCGCCGCGAGCATCGCGGGTGTCGCGGTGTGCCACATCCACGGAGGCGACCGGGCGGAAGGGATCGCCGATGAGGCGATGCGCCACGCGATCACCAAACTCTCACACCTGCACTGCGCGGCGACAAAGCTGTCGGCGGAGCGGATTGTGAAGATGGGCGAGCCGGCGAGTCTTGTTCACGTTACGGGCTCGCCAGCGATCGACGGTTTACGGACCACCCCGGCGCTGCCCAAGAAGAGTCTGGGAGAGCTTGCCAAGGTTGGCACGATCGTGCTGCTGCACCCGTCGGGCACTGGTCATGATAACGAGCGATCGATGGCCTGCACGATCGCGCACGCGGTCGATGAGGCCGCCGCGGGTGACGTGCTGGTGCTCGCGCCCAATCGCGACCCGGGGGGCGAGGTCATCGACGGCGTCTGGCGGGCACGTGCAACAACGCCCGACGCCCGTATCGGTCACGTCGAGAACAGGGCGCCGGGCGGCAAGGGGAGCGATCTGGTGGTGCTTCCTCTCGACAGCCAGGACAGCCTCGCGAGCATCAACGGCCGGCGCTGGTTCTACCGGGACCACCTTCCGCGCGAGCAGTTTCTCGGGCTGCTGAAGCGCGTTGCCAAGGAGGGTTACTCCCTGCTGGTGGGGAACTCTTCGGCGGGCCTGATTGAAGCTGCGGCGCTCGGTGTGAACGTTGTGAACGTCGGTCCGCGCCAGGCAGGGCGGGAGCGAGCAGGACGACTCATCGACGTCGAGGAGCCGGACGTCCTTCAGATGGTCGGTGCGATCAATTTGCTGTTCGGGCAGGAGACTGATCGCACAGTCCTGAGGCCCGGTAAAGGCCCGCCGCCGCACCCCTACGGCGACGGGCGCGCCGGCCCGCGTATCGCCGCCCTGCTCGCCAAGGTCGACCCCAACGACCCCGCCCTGCTGCGCAAGCGGATCGCTTACTGAGCCCCTTTGGGGGGATTGCCGCGACCGATAACCATCCGATCTCAGAATTCCCCTTGCCGTTGCGCCCAAGTCGCCTCCGTGGGCGGTCGATACCCGTGGTTCACCTTTGCAGGGAGACCGCATGGCCGCAGAGACCGCAACCCGTGAACAGACTGTGCAGACGGCGATCCGCGAGATCTCACACATCGCGACGCTCCCGGAGATCACTCTGCGGATCGTGAGCATCGTCGAGGATCCCAACTCGACGGCGCAGGACCTGCACGCGGTGATCAGCAAGGACCCGGCGCTGTGCACACGGATCCTGAAGGTCGTCAACTCCGCCTTCTACGGCCTGCCCGGGCAGATCGGCAGCATCAACCGCGCCATCGTGCTGCTGGGCCTCAACGCCGTCAAGAACATCGCCATCGCGGCCTCCTTGAGCAAGATGTTCAAGGGCGGCCAGCTCACGCCGACGTTCAGCGCCAAGGACCTGTGGACGCACTCGCTGGCCGTGGGTACCGCGACGAAGCTCATCGCCGAGACGATGAAGATGGGCCTGGTCGACGAGGCGTTCCTCACCGGCCTGCTGCACGACGTCGGCCTCATGGTAGAGATGCAGTGGGACCGCAACCGGCTGTCGGAGGTGCTCGACAAGGCGTCCAAGGCTCCGGCCGGCACGTCGTCGATCGTCTTCGAGGAGACGGTCTTCGGCGCCAACCATCAGGAGTTCGGCGCGGCGCTGAGCGAGAAGTGGAAGTTCCCGCGCAGCTTCACCAACGTCATCGGCCATCACCACAACCCCATGGCGCTCCCGGCCGACCAGCGCACGCTGCCGTGCATGGTCTACGTCGCCGACCGCCTCGCCGCCGAACTCAAGGGCGGCTACACGGCCGATCTGGGCGACACGAACATCCCGGACGACATCCTCGAGGTGCTCAAGCTGTCACGCGAGGACCTCGACGCCATCAAGGCCAAGCTGCCCGACGCTTTCAAGACTTCCGAGGCCGTGCTGGGCTGAACGATCACACACCCGTGCCGAGGGTTCAGGCCTGCGGCACACTCCGTCTCTCTTTCTCCCTCCGGGCGGCCCGCTGAAAAGCTCGCCGCCTGTTTCGTTTGGGAGACCGGGTTCGTCAGCGGAGCCTTGCTTCGACGTCCGCCATCCGCTGGTGATCGGTCATGTCGAAGCGCAGGGGCGTGACGGTGATCTTCTTCTCCATCAGGCCCTGCACGTCGCTCCCCTGGCTGGTGGCGTGGAACTCCATCGGCTGGCCGCTGCTCCAGTAGTACGTCTGTCCGAGCGGGTTTACGTTGCGGGTGAAGGCGTCGATCATGCCGTGGGTGTTCATCGTCGCGGCGACCACGGGCGGCATCGGCCCTTCGCGTTCGGTGATGGGGATGTTGATGTTGATGCACTGGTGCGCCGTGAGCGGGCCGCTTGAGAGCAGCTTCTCGATCACGCGCCGCGCCCACCCGGCCGCGACGTCGTAAGCGGGCCGGCTGGTCCCGATGTGCAGGCTGACGGCGATGCTCGGCACGCCGAGGAACGCCGCCTCGATCGCGGCGGCGCAGGTGCCGCTGTAGAGGACGTTGATGCCGACGTTGGCGCCCATGTTCATGCCGCTGACGACCAGGTCGGGGCGCGAGCCTGCGCCGAAGCGGGCGGGCCACAGCTCCGTGAGGGCGAGCTTGACACAGTCGGCGGGCCGGCCGTCGACCGCGACGGCGGTCATGCGCTGGTTGACGTCGGTGGGAGCGACCATGAGCGGCTGTCGAAAGGTGACGCCGTGCCCGGTGGCGCTCTGCACGGTTAAAGGGGCGACGACGAAGACCTCGCCGAGCGCACCGCCGAACCGGTGGGCGCTGTCGGTGAGCGCATCGTGGAGCGCGACGATCCCCTGGGCCGTGACACCGTCGTCGTTGCAGAGCAGGATGCGCATAGGGGCCGATGCTACGCCGATGGGATCGGGCCTAACGGCGGCGGCGCGAGGCCCTTTCAGCGTTGGCCGCCCGCCATGTCGACGTGGTCCATCGGGCGCGGCGAAGGGTCGACCAGCCGGCGGTCGGCATCGTCGGCCGCGCCCGAGCGGTTGACGTCGCGGGTGCGAGCCGTAACGCCGGTCCCTTCCCATGCATAGAGGTCGTTCGCGTCCCACAGCGCGTTGCCGTCGATGTCCTGGCATGAGAGCACGACGCGGGCGAGCGGATCGCCGACGACGATCTGCTGCCAGCTGATCGCAGGCAGTGAGCTCCAGGCGGCCTCGGCCCAGGAAAGCCGGCCGCGATAGAAGTTTCGGGCGATGACCTCAGAGTCGGGCATTGTGAAGGCGTACGGCTCGTAAACGTTGCCCACGGCGAAGGCGGCCCCGCCGGCCACGCTCAGCGCATCGGCGATCGACGACTGGCCGAGCCACGCCGAGAGACCCAGGAACTGACGCCCGTTGAAGCTCTCGATCGAGCTGTAGCACCCCATCGGCCCCCAGTTGAAGCTGAGCGGGAGTGTCTGACCGGAGGTCCCGGGCGGGGGGCCCAGCGTGTTGGTGGCCTCGGAGCTGACGAACGCGACAGGCTCGGAGACGACGATGCCGCCGCCGTAGTTAATCCGGGGGCCGACGATGTAGCCGGCCGGGGCCGCGTCCTTGTTGTAAAGGATGTTCGTGGGCGCGAGGCGGCCGTCGACCAGGAACTGGTCGCGGGTGCGCTCGAAGTCGTCGCCGATGCGCATGTACGACGTCGCGCCGTCGTTGATGTCGTCGTTGTCCAGCTCGGCGTTGGGAAATGTATCCGCCGCGCCGTTGGAGCGGCTCTCGTCGAGCACCATCACCGCCGCGTCGGCGTTGACGACGTTCTGCTGGGCCCGGTCGATCATCGCGAAAACGTCCGCGACGGTGTGGCCGTCGAGCCGACAGACCAGGTAGATGTCGCCGGGCGAGAGCACCTGCACGGAAGGAACGGTGCGTGAGCGGGCGACCACGCCGGTGCCGGGGCTGGTCACCAGCAGCCAGTCAAAGAGGCGGGTGTTCCGGCGCTGCCGCGTCGGCCAGGCGTTGATCGGGAGCGACTGATCGTGGTACGGGTTGATGATCATTCCGTCGGCGTAGCTGTCGCCGCGGCTGCCGTTCTCGCCGTTGTCCAGGTTCATCTGCAGAAGCGAGAGCTCGCTGTCGACGCTGGCGCAGTTGACGTCTCCGGCGGAGAACTCGTTGATGTTGTTCAGCGGGTCATCGCCGATCACAGGGCTGTCGGTGTCCTGGATGCGGTGAGGGATCCCTTTGGTGAGCACGATGCAGCGGATGCGCCCGAGCGGGTCGTTGGTGTTGAGCCATGTGCGCAGCGGCGTGCGGAACGAGGCCTTGAACTGCGTGTAGGTGATGTCTGGCGTCATGGCGACGGGGCCCCAGAACCCCATGTCGATGACCTTGACGCCGGGGTGAACGCCCGGGAGGTTGCCTGCGCCACCGGGCACCTTTGCGGAACCGGCGTAGTACTCGGCGACCGCAAGGCTGCTGGCGATCCGCTGGTCGTAGACGACCAACACCTGCTCGGGCCGCAACGTATGGTCTTGAGCGGCGGCAGTGCCCGCCCAGCCTGCGATCGCGGCCGCAGTGGCAACGGACTGAAGGTGGGACCTCACGTCGATAATCTACGACACAGCCGCCGCACCGGCCAGCCTCCAAACGCCCGAATCAGGAAAAGAACCGTCAACATGGCCCTCATTCTGCAGCCTGTAGCGACCGGAGGAGGGGGAGACCCACGACCGGCGGGGCGGGTTGCCGTGAAGGTCGTGCCGGGCGCGAGCCGCGATGGGCTTGCAGGCGTGCTCGGCGATCGCTTGAAGGTGCGTGTCGCTGCGCCGCCGGTGGATGGCAAGGCGAACCGGGCGGTCGAGGCGCTGCTGGCATCGGCATGCGGCCTCCATGCGCGCAACGCGACGGTCGTCGCAGGGCACACGCGTCCGGAGAAGACGGTCGAGCTGCGCGGCATTGACGGGCCTGGCGCCCGTAGACGGCTGGGGCTGTAGCGCGGGCGAGGGCGTGGTCGTCCGTGTAGACTCGCCTCGCTCATGGCCTCTCTTCCTACAGATGCTGTCCCCGCTCAAGCCGGACTCAGGATCGCGATCCCCAGGGAGGTCCACCCGGGTGAGCGGCGCGTCGCGGCCACACCACAGACGGTGATGAAGCTCTGTCAGCAGGGGCACCGCGTCTGGGTGCAGAGCGGGCTGGGGGCGGATATTTCGTTCACCGACGCCGCGTACGCGGAAGCCGGCGCGACGGTCGTTGACGACGTGCGGGCGTTATGGGCGGGGGCGGACGTGGTCCTGAAGGTGCGTCCGCCCGAGGAGCACCCCGGCCTGGCGCTGCACGAGTCGGCGCTGCTTCCTGAAGGCGGGTGCCTGATCTCGTTCATCTGGCCGGCGCAGAACCGCGCGACGCTCGATCGTCTCAACGAGCGGAAGGCGACCGTGCTGGCGATGGACTGCGTGCCGCGCATCACGCGCGCCCAGAGCATGGACGCGCTGAGCGCGATGGCCAACCTCGCGGGGTACCGCGCGGTGATCGAGGCCGCCAACCACTTCCCGCGGTTCTTTTCCGGGCAGATCACCGCGGCGGGGAGGATCCCGCCCGCGAAGGTGCTGGTGATCGGGGCGGGCGTGGCGGGGCTCGCCGCCATCGGCGCAGCGCGTTCGCTCGGCGCGATCGTGCGGGCGTTTGATCCGCGCCCGGCGACCAAGGACCAGGTGCGCAGCATGGGCGCCGAGTTCCTGGAGGTGGGGGTCCACGAAGAGGGCGAGGGGGCCGGCGGGTACGCCAAGGTGATGAGCGACGCGTTTATCCAAGCGGAGATGGCGCTGTTCGCCGCGCAGGCGATGGAGGTGGACATCATCGTCACCACCGCGCTCATCCCCGGGAAGGCGGCGCCGAAGCTGATCACGGCGGGGATGGTTGAGAGCATGGGGCCCGGGTCGGTGATCGTCGATCTTGCCGCCGAGCAGGGGGGCAACTGCGCGCTCACCGTGCCCGGGCAGGTGGTGATGCACAAGGGGGTCACGATCATCGGGTACACCGACCTGCCGAGCCGGATGGCGACGCAGGCGAGCCAGCTCTACGCCGCGACGGTCGCGACGCTGCTGGCCGAGGCCACGCGGAACGGACGGCTGCACATCGACGAGCTCAACACCGTCATCCGCGGCGCGATGGTCTGCAGCCGGGGCGCGACCACGTGGCCGCCGCCTCCCGCGCCGGTGCCGGTGGCTCCTCCACCGCCAGAGCCGGGCGTCGCGCCCGAGACGCAGAAGCCGACGCCCCCCGCGGCCCATGCCAAGGGACCGGGCGGGCACGCCAAGCCCGCCTCCGGGAGCGGCCAGATGCTCTGGCTCGCGGCGGTAGGCGTTCTGCTGATCCTGCTCGGCCTGGTGGTGCCTCAGGGGTTCCTGAGTCACTTCACGGTCTTCGTTCTCGCGTGCTTCGTGGGGTGGCAGGTCGTCTGGAATGTCAAGCCCGCACTCCACACGCCGCTGATGAGCGTCACCAACGCGATCAGCGGCATCATCCTCATCGGCGGCATGCTGCAGCTCGCGGGAGAGCGGCTGTCGGCGACGATCGTGCTCGGCGCGATCGCCGTCTTTGTCGCGTCGGTCAATATCGCCGGCGGGTTCCTCGTCACCCAGCGCATGCTCGCCATGTTCCGCCGCTAGACACTTATGCCCCTCATCACCACCGCCTACATCGCCGCCGGCGTGCTCTTCATTCTGAGCCTGGGCGGTCTCTCAAGCCAGGATTCCGCCCGGCGCGGGAACCTCTACGGCATCATCGGCATGGTCATCGCCCTGGTGGCGACGGTCGCGCTGGCGTTTCAGCGCCCTGAGTTCCGCACCCTTAGCAGCGTCGTGTTGGTGATCTCGCTGGGCGCGGGATGTGGGATCGGGGCTGTCCTCGCCCGCCGGGTGCAGATGACCTCCATGCCCGAGCTGGTAGCCGTCCTGCACAGCTTCGTCGGGCTCGCCGCCGTGCTGGTCGGGTTCGCGACGTACCTGGGTGATGACCACGCGTTGCCGCCGGCTGAGCAGCGAATCCACCTCGCCGAGGTTTTCATCGGCGTGTGCATCGGGTGCATCACGTTCACCGGCTCCATCATCGCGTACCTCAAACTGAAGGGGAACATCTCCGGCAAGCCGCTCACGCTCCCAGGGCGGCACGTGATCAACCTGGCGATGGTCATCGTGACGGTCGTGCTCGGCGTGCTGTTCATGCGGGCAGAGGGAACGGGCGGCCTTTGGGCCCTGCTGGCGGCGACGGCTGTCACGGGTGTACTGGGAGCGCACTCGGTGATGGCGATCGGGGGGGCCGACATGCCCGTCGTCGTCTCGATGCTCAACAGCTACTCGGGCTGGGCCGCCGCCGCGGCCGGCTTCATGCTTCAGAACGACCTGCTCATCATCACAGGTGCGCTGGTGGGGAGCAGCGGCGCGATTCTCAGCTACATCATGTGCCGGGGGATGAACCGCTCGATCGTGAGCGTCATCCTGGGAGGCTTCGGTGCGGCCGAGGGCGCTGCCCCGGTTGCGGGCGCGGCCGCTGCACAGGCGGGCGAGGTGCGATCGATCTCGGCCGAGAAGACGGCCGAGATGCTCGAAGGCGACCGGGAAGTCGTGATCGTGCCCGGCTACGGCATGGCCGTAGCGCAGGCTCAGCACGCGCTGGCGAGCGTCACGCAGATCCTTCGGGATGCGGGTGTCAACGTCCGGTTCGCGATCCACCCGGTTGCGGGGCGGTTGCCGGGGCACATGAACGTGCTCCTGGCGGAGGCCAACGTCCCGTACGACATCGTGCTGGAGATGGAGGAGATCAACGAATCGCTCGGGAAGGTGGACACCGTGCTAGTGATCGGGGCCAACGACATCGTGAACCCCAGCGCCCTTGACGACCCCGCCAGTCCGATCGCCGGGATGCCCGTCCTGCACGTCTGGAAGGCCAGGAACGTGATCGTGATGAAACGCGGCATGGCCAGCGGCTACGCGGGGGTCGAGAACCCGCTGTTCTTCCGTGACAACACCCTGATGCTGTTCGGCGACGCCCGGAAGAACGTCGAAGCGATCTTGGCGGCGTTGCGGTCGGGTCAATGACCCTTAAGGGTGGAGGCGCGTACGAACCGCGGCCCGGGCACGACCGTCATCTACTCGCGGCAGCGAACGAGATCCGGTACACTCGCGGACTCTGGGGAACGGATCGAGGAGTCGTCATGCGTATGGGCACATCGCGCTTGGTGGCACGCACCCTGTTTGCGGCGGTGGTGGTGGGGCTGCTCGCCAGCAACGCCGCGCTTGGGCAGGGCGTCAAGCCGTTCCCGGATGATTGGTACTTCCTCAACAACGGGAAGCGCTACGACGGCCTGCAGGCGCTTGAGGGCAAGCCGGCCCCCAACCTCTCGATCGCCTCATGGATCGGCAACGAGACAACCATCGCGGGAACCAAGGGAAAGGTTGTGGTGGTGGATTTCTGGGCCACCTGGTGCGGCCCGTGCATGGCCGCGGTGCCGCACAACATCGAGATGGTGAACAAGTACGGGGGCCAGGGGCTCGTGTTCATCGGCGTGCACGACTCCAACAGCGGATGGGACAAGGCCGATAAGGTCGTGAAGGACAAGGGAATCAACTACCCGGTCGGCGTGGACAGGTCAGGCGGGCCGTCGACAAAGGACTACGCCGTCCAGTTCTGGCCGACGTACGTGGTGATCGACCGCAAGGGGATCGTGCGTGCCGCGGGGCTTACGCCCAACAAGGTTGAGGATGTCGTGAAGGTGCTTCTTGCCGAGCCGGCGCCGGGCGGAACGGGATCGGTTGCTGCCGAGAGCGCGGGCTCGGGTGAGTTTGGCCCGGAGTTCTACCTCGGCGGGGCGACACGCCCGAAGGGGCTGCGTGAGATCGAAGGAAAGAGGGCGCCCGCTCTCAAGGCCGCGTCGTGGCTTGGAACCGAGCCCGCCAACGGCGGCAAGTCGCTGACGGGGGCGGTAACGGTGCTCACGTTCGTTTCGCCCTCGCTGTCGGCCTCGATGCAGCAGCTCGACAAGCTGGCGCCGCTGGAGAAGGAGTTCGCGACTCAGGGCGTGACCTTCCTTGGCGTGTGCGACAACAAGGTGGGGGAGGGGTGGAAGAAGATGGAGGCGTACGCAAAGTCCCGCAAGCTGTCGCTGCCGATCATGCAGGACACCGTGGAAGTCAAGCCGGTGCCCGGCGGCACGGGCACCACGCGCGTGAACACGACGGCCTCCTCCTACGGCGTATCGCTCTACCCGGCGACGATCGTGATCGATCGCTCGGGCAAGGTGCGGGCGGCGGGCGTCAAGATCGAGAAGCTCAAGGGGGTGATCGAGAAGCTGATGGCGGAGACGGCGGCGCCGAACCCGGCGGACGCAACACCCGCGACCGACGAGAAGACCAACTGAGCCGCCCGGCCGGCGCGGCCGGGGCGAAAGGTGACGACGTGACGACCGCATCGAGCAAGAGCGCGACCGTAAACGGGGCTGTGAAGGACGGCGCGGGCGCCGGGGCTGGTGGGGCGCGCAGGCCGGCCTGGGCGCCGGGAAAGTGCGCGTTCGCCGACACGGTGCGGGCGCAAGTGGCTCAGACGGTCGTCGGCCAGGAGGTGGTGGTCGAGCGGGTGCTGATCGCCCTGCTGACGGGCGGGCACCTGCTGCTGGAGGGCGTGCCGGGGATCGCCAAGACGCTGATGGTGCAGGCGGTGGCCAAGGCGATCGATCTGCAGTTCCACCGCGTGCAGTTCACCATCGACCTGCTGCCTTCGGACATCGTCGGTGCGGAGATCCTCGAGCAACGCACCGGCGAGTTCAGGGTCCACAAGGGCCCGATCTTCACCAACCTGCTGCTGGCGGATGAGATTAACCGGGCCTCGCCGAAAGTGCAGTCGGCGCTGCTCGAGGCCATGCAGGAGCGGCGCGTGTCGATCGGCGACACGACGCACGACCTGCCGGCGCCGTTCCTTGTGATCGCGACGCAGAACCCGATCGAGCAGGCGGGGACGTTCGAGCTCCCCGAGGCGCAGCTCGACCGCTTCATGCTCCGCCACCGGCTCGGCTACCCGTCGCCCGCGGACGAGGCGGAGGTCGTGCGGCGCAACTTGAACCTGCGCCTCAAGCGGCAGGGCGAGGGTGCGGTGCCGATGTCCGCCTTCGACGCCATCGACGGCTCGCAGCGCATGACAATCAGGCAACTGACGGAGGCGATGGCCGCCGTGCAGGCCGTGCACGTGAGCGACGTCTTCATCCGCGACTGCGTCGAGCTTGTAAACCTGACGCGCAAGCACCCGGACCTCGAGCTCGGCTGCAGCCCCCGCGCTGCGCTCGCGCTGGCGAACGCCTCTCGGGCACGTGCTTACATCCACGGTCGCGAGTACGTCATCCCCGAGGACCTCTTCGCGCTCGCCGAGGATGTGATCCTCCACCGCGTGCGGCTGAACTACGAGGCGCTGGCAGAGGGACGGCGCGCCGCGGACGTTCTTACGGCGATCCTCAAGTCGCTCACCTGAGCCCAGACCGCCCGCCCGGTGAGGGACCGCCGTGCCGACAACCGCCGAACAACCCGCTCCGCTGAAGCGAAAGCCCGATGAGCTTGCGCGCGGCGACTTCGAGCTGGTGGTGCGCCGGCTGGCCGAAGAGCTGGCGTTCGGCGCCGACAACTCGCTCTTCATCGGCGGCGGGCTTGAGTACGCCGGCTCGCGCCCCTACGAGCCGGGTGACTCGGTGCGGTCGCTCAACTGGCGGCTGACCGCCCGTACGGGCAAGCCGTTCGTCAAGCTGTACGAGGCGCTCAAGCGCACCTGCATCTACGTCATCGTCGATACGTCGGGCTCGATGGCGGTTTCCTCTGCCGCTCTGAGCAAGCACGACCTTGCGGTCTGGATCGCATCGGCGCTCGGCGTGATCGGCCAGCGCCGTATGAGCCCCGTCGCGATTGTCGGTGGCGGCGAACGCGAGACGCGCATCGAGCCGAGCCTGGCGCGCAACGACCTGTGGCGCGTCATCGAGCCGCTCCGCGCCGGACGCATGGGCGAAGCGACCCGTCTGGGGGAACGGCTGCGGGCGCTGGTCGCCCGTGTGGAGCGGGGGAGCGTCATCGTCGTCATCAGCGATCTGCACGATCCGGCGGCGCTCCGCGCCATCCGGCGAGCGGCGCAGGCGCACGACTGCATCGCCATCCACCTGCAGGACCCGGCAGAAGAGGGGAGGCTGGGCGGCGGGTTCATCCGGGCGAGGGAGGCTGAGACCCGAGCGTCTTCGCTGATCCACTCCGGCACCCGCCTGGGCGCCGCCGACACGCTCAGGACCGGCCTGATTCGAGCGGGTGTGGACTACCTTCGCCTGCGCACCGACATGCCGTTTGTGCCTCCGCTGCGTCACTTCCTTTCCAGCCGCGGCGGTCTGACCAGGGGGCGCGGATGAACCCGATCATGCTTGTGATCCCGCTGCTCGCGCTGCCGGGGATGAACCAGGCCGAGCCCGTCAAGGCCGTTCGGGGACTGGCGACGACGATCGAGGTCGATTACGGGCCGCGCCTGCGTGCCCGCGCCGACCAGACGCCCACATCGCCGATTCTGGTCCGCGTCTCGCGAGGGCACGCGGGGAAACAGCGCATCGAGTTCATCGGCGCAGTTGCCGGCAGCTACGACCTCCGAGATCACCTTGAACGCGAGGACGGCCGGCCGATCGACGCCGCCTTCGTCGCGCCCGTTTCGGTCGTCTCGAACCTGCCTGCCGGCCAAGGGCCGGACCTTTACGGCTCCGGGGGCTCCTGGATGAACTGGCGAGCCCACTACCGCGAGCTGATGTGGGGGGCCGCGGCGGTCTGGACCGCGGTCCCGGTGACGGTGCTGGTCGTGCGCGCCGTGCGCCGCCCCAGAGCCGTGCCTCCGGCGCCGCCCGCTCCCCCGCCGCCGACCGTGGCCGAGCGGCTTCGGGGCCTGCTCGAGACGGCGCGGGAACGCCGGCTCACCGTCGAGGAGTCGGGACGGTTGGAACTGCTGCTGCTTCGTTACCTCGGAGCGGACACGCCCGCGCACGACGACTTGGCCGCGGCGCTCCGTGCCCTGCGCGAGCGCAACGAGTCGCGCCCGCTTGTGCTGGCGGTCGAACACTGGCTTCACACCGGGGCGGGAGACGACGCCGCCCGGGATCACGCCGCCACCGTGCTGGAGGAACTGCGCCGGACACGCCTCGCCGCCCCGCCGGCTCGGGAGGTCGGCGCATGACCTTTCTTCACCCGTGGGTGCTGCTGCTGCTGGCGGTGCCGGTGCTCCTGCTCTGGTCGGTGGTCGGGCGCGGCACGGGCGTAACGCTGCCGGTCGACCATCGCCTGCAGCCGCGGAGACCTTGGCTGCGGTGGACGCTCGGAGCGTTCGAGATCATCCCGCTGCTGCTGCTCGCGGTGGCGCTGGTGATGCTGGCGGGTCCGCAAATGCTGAAGAAGCCCCGTGCCGAGCGGCTGCTCACCAACATCCAACTTGCGCTGGACGTCTCGGGCAGCATGTCGGGCGAACGCTACCGCATGGCTTCGAAGGCGATCAACGACTTTACCAGCGCGCGCGAGGGCGACGCCTTCGGGCTCACCATGTTCGGCTCACACCAGATACGGTGGATCCCGCTGACGCGGGACCTGGCGGCCATCCGTAACGCCATGCCGTTCGCTGATCCGGAGCATCAGCCGATCCATATGAGCGGGACGGCCATCGCCGCGGCCCTGCGTTTCTGCAGGGCGAACATGGAGGCTGAGACCGCCGAGGGTGACCGCCTGATTGTGATGGTCTCCGATGGCGCGAGCTCCGACCTTGATGGTGGGGAGAACGAGAAGGTCGCCGAGGAACTCAAGCTGGCGGGCATCACCCTCTACCACATTCACGTCGCCGAAGGGGGTGTCCCCGCCGAGGTGAGCGATATGGCCAACGCCACCGGCGGGGGAGCGTTCGCCGCCAACGACACCGACAGCCTCAAGCAGGTCTTCCGCCACATAGACAAAATGAAGCCCGCGAAGTTCGCTCAGTCCGGCACCGTCCCGATGGACCACTTCAGGCCGTTCGCGATCGCGGCGCTCGTCCTGGCGGGTGTGCACGTCGTCGGCTTGCTGGGCGCGAGGTACACCCCGTGGTGACCCTTCTCCCATGGCTTGTTGCTCTCCTTGCGGCGTCCCTCGCCGGAGCGGGCGAGTGGCTGCACGGCCGGCGGACCGCGCGGGTGGCGCGCCTGGCGTTCGGCAGCAGCGGTGCACCGGCCAGATGGACGGTGTGCGCCCCGTTTGTCCGCGTGATCGGCATCGCGGCGGCGGCGTGGGGGGCGGCCGTCCTGGTCGGATACGACCCGGTAGGCGGTGACCAGACGCCGGCGCCGCGCGCATCAAAGCAGCTGCTGATCGCCCTTGACGTCTCGCCGAGCATGCTCATCAAGGACGCCGGGCCCGCTGCGGAGAAGGTGACGCGGAGCCAGTGGGCGGGGAAAGTGGTGCAGGGCGTCCTCGACCGGTTGGACATGAAGCAGACGCGGATCTCACTGGTGGCTTTCTACACCAAGGCGATGACCGTGCTTTCCGACAGCACCGACAAGAACGTCATCGCCAACATGTTCGACGGGCTGCAACTGCACGTGGCGTTCGACCCGGGCCCGACCGACCTGGCTTCGGGGGTGAACTCGGCCCTGCAGATCGCCCGACCATGGGCGCGTCGCTCGACGACGTTGATCGTCATCAGCGATGGCGACGCGAAGACTGAACTGGGTCAGGTATCGCTGCCGCCGGCGATCGCGGACGTGATCGTCATCGGCGTGGGCGATCCCAACAAGGCGTCGGTGGTTTCGGGGCACAGCTCGCGCCAGGAGGCCCTGTCGCTCAAGACGCTCGCCGCGCGGCTCGGTGGGACCTATCACGAGGGGAACCGACTTCACCTGCCCAGCGACGTGCTCAAGCGGCTGTCGATGATCAGCCCCAACGCCGGCGGCGAGCTGGGGCTGCGCGACGCGGCGCTGATCGCGCTGGGAGCGGGCGCAGCCATGACCGCGCTGATTACACCCGCGCTGATGCTGCTGGGCCTAAAGGCGTCGCACGCCCGCGAGATGCGGGTCGTTGGCGACCGGTCCGCGTCCCTTGCCACAGGAGCTGCCTCATGATCCTCAAGCGTGTCGCCTGGACCGCCTGGGCGCTGATACCGGTCGCGGCTCTGGCGTATCACTTTGGGCCCGGTCAACGCTCGTACATAGAGGATCGGGCCGGGGATCTGCTCTCGCAGGCGCGAACCCTCGGTGCGGCCGCTGAGCAAGCCCAGGACGCGGCTTATCAGGCGCACTTGGCCGCCTTGCGGGCGCGCCGCACAGCATTGGAAACGAAGACCCCTGAAGCCGCTGCCGCCGCGAAGGCCGCCGCCGACGCGGAGGACGCCTCGTACGCGCACGCCGCCGCCGCCTGGACCGCCGCCGCCGATAAGCTCAAGCTCGCCCATGACATGCTCTCGGCGGCGGGCTCTGCCCGAGCCCAGACGGTGCGCATCGCGCGCAACCGGGCGCTGATCCGTGCCGGTGAGATCGGCGAGGGCGTGGGGGACTTGGAGCTGATGCTCGACACGCTCGCCGATACCGGCCAGAGCTCGTCGGAGTTGGCCGATCAGGCGCGCGAGGAGGCCGCAACCGGCTACTACTACGGAGCGCGGCTGCTGCGGTCGGTCGGCAAGCCGGCGTCGGAGTGGCGCGAGGTCTCCGGCCAGGCACGTCAGAACTTCCGCTACCTCGCGGAGACTGCTGAAACCGGGGCCGCCGGTCCACGCGCCGCGGAGCGTCAGAAGAACCTGGAGCTGGTCCTCAACCTCGAGCAGAGCAGTGATGAGGACCTTGTTGCGAAGCCGCTCCCCAAGAACAGTCCTCGCCGCGGCGGCGAGGGCCTCAGGCCGGGCAATCGCGCAGGGAAGACCAAACGCCCTCCGCGACGCAGGGACGACGCCCGCGGTGCGGGCGGAGTCGGCGACATCCCCGGCGGCTGGTAGCACGAACGAGCACGATCTAGGACAGGACGCCCTCCATGAACACCCGCAACCTCCCGCCTGCTGCTCGGCTCGCTCACGCCCCGGGGCGTCGCCTGGCGTTCGTCGCAGTGTGCGCTGCGTTCAGCGCCGCAGCGCACGCCCAGAGTGTCATCGTGCCGCTCGCGCCTGCCAGGCCGATCAAGGCCGCGCCGGCTCCGGCCGCGGCAGAGGCGGAACCACCTCCCGCCGATGCGCCCGCGGGAACGGGAGACGCGCAGCCGGGGACGCCGGTGTCCGGCGCTCCGGGCGGACCGCTGTCGCCAGAGGAGATCGCCGACCTGAAGGCGCAGTACGAAGCCTTGCCGAAGGATGAGCAGGATGAGATGAAGGCGTACTACAAGGACCTGGGGCTCGACCTCGACCAGCTCCTGGGCTACGCGGCGGCCACGACCGCCGAAGCGGCGCGCACGCGCGAGACGGTGGCGGCGCTCCGCGAGATGGACTTCGCCCGCACGCCGCAGAACGTGCTCGCCGCGCGCTCGAAGCTTGGTTTCGGGCAGGTGCCCGTGCCGAACGTGGCGACGGCCAAGGGCGCCGACATCGCACGGTGGCTGCACCTGCAGGTGATGGCGGGGGAGTGGGGGGCCTTGAGCGGGTACCTCGCCGAGCGATCAAAGACCGAAGCGCAGCAGGTCTACTCGCAGATCCTCCAGTCGCTCAACCGCGGCAACTCCGGCCTTCTCCCGGAAGAGGTGCTCGCGTTCGCGGACGCCTGCCCGGAGGAGCCCAAGCCCTGGCAGCTCGCCGCGTTCGCCGGCATGCTGCGCGCGGCCGGCGAGAAGAACAGCCCCGGGCCGATGCTGGCGCAGGTGAAGGCGGGCACGAAGCTCTTCGGGCCCGCCGACGCGGCGTCGCGCCGCCGAACGGTGGAGCTGCTCGCGGGCGCCGGGCTGGTGCAGCAGGCGTATGACTACCTGCCGCCGCTCGAGGAGGCACGGGCCGCGGGCGACGGCGAGCTTGTGCTCGTTCACGGGCGGTACCGCGCCGACCTCGCCGCGAAGGAGGGCCCGGGCCCTGAGGGAGAGGCCCATCGTGCGGGAGCGTGGGAGCTGTTCACCGAGGTCTCGCTGATGGACCGCGCATCGCAGGCCTCCCGGCAGGAGGCGATCAAGCAGGCGGTCGCGCTGATGTCGCGCATGCCGCGCGCCCAGGTGACGCCGTGGCTCCGCGGCGTCTTTGCCAACGACACGCTCGGACCGGCGACGCTGCAGGCCATCGCCCTCACCGCCGCGGGGATCGGTGACGCCAAGCAGGACGAGGAGCAGCGTGCTCAGGCCATCCTCTCGCTGAAGGAGTCGGTCGACGTGCTGCTTGAACGGAAGGACATCGACCAGACCGTTCTCCGCGTGCCGATGCGGATGCTCACGGCGGCGCTGGTAACGGAGATGGAGAACGCGGTGAACGCCAAGGGCCGGCAGCGCACGATCGCCAAGGAGGCCCAGCTCCTGCTCCGGGCCGTTCCCAGCAAGCAGTGGTTCGACGCGCTGGAGCCGTCGCTGGCGGTTCGCGCCGGCAAGGCCTGCATCGGCATCGCCACGATCGCCGACGAGACCGATCTGGCGCTCTCGCTGGTGTCCGACGCTGTCGCCCGGACGCCCGACCAGGCGCTGCCGATCGCCGAATCGTTCCTCAAGACCTGGGAGATGCGGCTTGCGCCAAGGAGCGACATCGACCAGGACGCCATGATCTACTACTTCTGGCGCGAAGCCATCGCCCAGGCGCCCCTCACCCGCGGCCGCCAGCGGCGCAACCTGGAGCGCCTGGGCCGCCTCATCGACACGCTGGCCGCCGCGCGCGTTGACGCCCGCACGCTCCCCGGGCTCGCCGCTACTTTCAAGGCATGCCACGGGATCACCGAGGTGTACGACCCCACCGACATCCAGCGCGTCTTCGGGCCTGTCGCACAGATCCCCCCCAACACCGCCGCCGCGCTCTCCGCGACAATGGCCGCGAGCCTCAACGGAGACTGGCGCAACCGGGCGACGCAGGTGCAGCAGGGCGTCAAGCGGACGGACACGGAGATCGCTCAGCTGGTCGACAAGGGGTACGGGGTCGCCCTCGAGCTGATCGACAGCGCCCTCGCTCGACAGCCCGACTCGTGGCGGTTCGCGGTG